>JAIEPX010000020.1 GCA_019748175.1 Gammaproteobacteria bacterium | reverse complement strand
TGATCGAATCGAATTAAAAGGTAATGTTCGTTATTTTGAACAAAAACAAGAACTCGCTGGTCAACGCGTTTTAATGAAGCCCGCACAACAAGAAACAACACTCTGGGATGGGGCCTATAGAATAAATCGTGATGCACACCCACGCCCATTAACAGCATGGGGTACCGCAAAACAAGCAAAAAATCTTCCTAACGAATTACAAATACAGCAAGCAACCTATAGCACTTGCCCGCTTTGCACAAAGCCATTATGGAAACTTCGAGCTAGTCAATTAGATCTTCAAAAAGATACGGGCGTTGGAGTTGCTAAGCATGTCAGCCTGAACATCAAAAATGTTCCCGTTCTTTACTTGCCCTACTTAAGTTTTCCCATCGATAAACGCCGTAAAAGCGGATTCCTACTTCCCACTCCTGGACACAATGAAAAAGACGGTTTTATTTTAGAAATGCCTTATTACTGTAATTTAGCACCTAATTACGATGCAACATTCACCCCAATATGGTACAGCAATCGAGGAATTCAACTAAACGGAAATATTCGTTATTTATTTCCTCACAGCGAAGGATTCATGCAGGCTAGTTTTTTACCCAACGACAATGTTTTTGCCGCTATGAAAAACGAAAAACTTAGCTCACCGGATGATGATGTTACAAAGCATTTCTTGCATACACTTGCAAATGATTCTAATAATCGATTAAAACTAGCCTTACAAAATACCTACGAATATTCTTCAAATATTGAGTCTTCAGTCATCATTAATTTTGTCACAGACGACTACTACCTACAAGATTTCGGACATAATCCCAGCGATAAAAATAGCGATCAATTATTGAATCAAGCAAATTTCACGTACTCCGATAATCACTGGGATTTTCTGAGCCGTCTACAATTACATCAAACACTTCACCCATTAGATTCTAGCGCAAAAGATCAGTATGCCCGCTTACCACAATTAAATTTGCACGGCGATTGGTTATTTGGGCAAAATTATCCTCACACTTGGTTAAATTCTGAATTTATTTATTTTGATCATCGTCGCGACTTCATGACTCACAATCAAGTTATCACTGGCCAACGATTGGATGTTGCTCCAGGCCTCGAATTACCCTTAAAAACAGCGTATGCCTATTTTACACCTCGCCTCGATCTAGAAGGCACTGCGTATTGGTTACATGATCAATCAGATGAGCTTCAACAAAATTCTAACAAAGATATTACTCGCTTATTACCTATTACAACCATTGATACAGGAATATTTTTTGAACGAACTCATACAATTGGGAATCAACAATTTACTCAAACACTAGAACCTCGCGCCTATTATCTTTATATTCCATACACTAACCAAAATAATATTCCACTTTTTGACACTGACTTACCGACATTTACTTATCAACAATTATTTATTCCAAATCGTTTTTCAGGTATTGATCGAATTAATGATGCTAATCAACTGACGTTTGCACTAACGTCACGTTTTCTCGACCAGGGCAATGGCGATGAACGGTTAAGCGCCACATTAGCAACTCAATGGTATTTTCAAGATCGCAAAGTATGTTTAACACCTGACTGCAGAAACGATCCTCTCTTTAATAATCACACCTCGCCACTCATTGGGGCAGTTAATTACCACTTCAATAATGCATGGTATGCTGTTGCAAATGTCGTTTGGGATCCGAGCGATCAACGAATGACAACCACGAATACTCATTTACATTATCAAAGCAAAGAAAATCGATTATTTTCACTCGGATACGATTACGTTCGAGATGGAGACAGAAAAACAGGTGCCCGCAGTCAAGATTTAAGTCGATTAGATATTGCGTTTGCCCTTCCTATTACAGAACGATGGCATGCACTCGCAAATTGGAACTACAATCTTAGTCACAGCCATCCGCAATTTATTCTTGCCGGACTTGAATATCAGAGCTGCTGTTTTGCTCTGCGAGCTATTGTAAGTCACACGATGATCGATCAAAGCTTAACAGAAAATACAATGTTCGATAATCGCTACTATATCCAAATAAATCTTAAAGGCCTTACAACAGTAGGCAGCAGCAACCCCAACAGCATTTTACGAGATCGCCTACCCGGTTTTAAAGACTGGTTTTAACATTGACAAAACACAGCCCAATCGATGAGAATCAACAGTTAACACCATATAGAGGTCCAATTATGAAAGCGCATTGGTTAATAACAATTTTGAGCATCGCCATCATGGCGAATGCAGGGGCGTACGCCAAACCAGAAAGCACTCAACCTCTCGATAGAGTCGTTGCGGTTGTCAACGATAGCGTCATTACCAACTCAGAACTCGCGTTAGCCTATAAGGCCGCTATAGAGCAACTAAAAATTAGCAACAAACCCATTCCAGCAGGATCTGCCCTACGCAAAGAAGTTCTTGATCGATTAATTTTAGAAGCGGTACAACTTCAAATTGCAAAACGCAACAACATGGAAGTAAGTAGTGAAGATGTCAACAAAGCTATTCAAGATATGGCTAATGAACATCATATTACGGTAGATCAGCTCAAAAAATCGGTTGAACATGACGGCATTGATTATCCAACTTTTCGAAAGAGAATTAACGATCAAATGATTGTTTCTCGATTACAACAATCTGCAATCGGCTCTAAAATCACTATTACAGACAACGAAGTTTCTGAATATCTTCGAAGCCAAAAAAATAAAAAGCCGGGCAGTAGCGAATATCATTTACTACATCTCCTAGTCCCACTTTCCGAATCTGCAACAAAACAACAAATACAAGCCGCTTCAGAAAGAGCAAAAAAAATAGTAGCTCAGCTTAAAGGGGGCGCTAATTTAGAAGAGATTGCAAGAAGTAATGCAACCGGACCTAATGCGTTGGGCGGAGGAGATTTAGGATGGCGGAAAGCTGCTGACTTACCAACACTCTTTGCAAAACAATTAAGCACTCTGAAAATTGATCAGATAGCAGGCCCCATTCAAGCACCCAATGGTTTCCACATTTTAAAACTCGTGGACGTGCACAACGATCCAACCAAAATGACAGAACAATCGGTGAAAAATCTAATTTATCATCAAAAATTCAACGAACAGCTTCAAGTGTGGTTGCAGCAATTGCGCGATTCTGCTTACGTGAAAATTTCACTTTAATTTACCGTGACACAACACCAGCCACGAAAGAGATTTGGTCAGCATTTTTTGCATGATACTCACATCATCACTAAAATTGTTGCTGCTATCGATCCACAACGCAATGATCATCTAGTGGAAATTGGTCCTGGTTTAGGAGCACTTACTCACGCATTACTACCTCTTGTTTCATCAATGGATGCTGTTGAAATTGATCGGGACATCATCCCCAAATTAAAAACCTCTTCAGAACAATACGGACACTTAGTGATTCACGAACAAGACGCCTTAACTTTTTCTTTAGCCTCTTTGGGTAAAGACCATCCTCTTCGTATTGTTGGAAATCTCCCTTATAATATTTCCACACCGTTAATTTTTCATTTACTTGAACAATTAAATTGCATCAAAGATATGCATTTTATGCTGCAAAAAGAAGTTGTCGATCGCCTATCTGCGCATCCGGGGACTAAAATCTATGGGCGCTTGTCTGTAATGGTTCAATATTTTTGCCAAGTGAAAAAATTATTCACTGTGGCTCCAGGAGCATTTACACCACCACCACAAGTTGATTCAGCAGTTGTGCGATTGATCCCCCACAAAGAATGCCCTCATATCGCCAAGAGTCTTCCGATGTTAAGAAAAATTGTAACCACCGCTTTTGGGCAGCGACGTAAAACGCTGCGAAAATCATTATCCACTTTAGTGTCACAAGATCAGTGGTCTATTATTAATATAGATTCTCAATTAAGACCGGAACAATTATCGGTTGCTGATTTTGTGGCAATCAGTAATATAGTCTCTGAAAATAACAATCATGATCAGTGATCTGGTGATTGAGTGTTTCACGGATAAGCACAAATACTGAGTGCTCATCCATCGTCTAAAATGAAGGTACAGAATGTCACATTATGCAATTGGAGACTTGCAAGGTTGCTACGCTGCACTCGAAGCATTGTTAGCCAAAATAAATTACGATTCTAGTGATGATATATTATGGTTCACCGGAGATCTCGTGAATCGGGGACCCGATTCTCTCAATACACTACGCCTTGTCAGTCGATTTCCTCGTGTAATTTGTGTACTCGGAAATCATGACTTGCATCTGCTCGCACTCGCTCTAGCCACACGAGTTTATCCAGTACAACATAATCTCGATGAAATTTTAAACGCGCCTGATCGTGATGAATTAATTCATTGGCTTCGCAATCGCCCTCTGCTGCATCATGATTCACAACTAAAATACACCATGACTCATGCAGGGATTCCCCCGCAATGGTCACTCAGTGAAGCACAAAAAAACGCAGAAGAAGTATGTCAAATTTTACAAAGCGATCAAGCAGGACTTTTATTAGAACACATGTACGGAAACGAACCTGACACTTGGTCACCTTCACTACAAGGCTGGGATAGATTGCGTTACATCATCAATGCTTTTACGAGAATGCGTTTTTGCGATCCTTCCGGCAAACTCATTCTTGATGTCAAAGGTCCCGCAGAAACACAAACTCCCCATTTAATTCCCTGGTTTCAACTTCCCAACAAACGTGATCCACAAGACCGTCTCATTTTCGGCCACTGGGCAGCATTGATGGGAAAAACTAACCAACCCAATCTCTTCGCTCTCGACACAGGCTGCGTCTGGGGCAATCAACTAACGGCTATGCGTTTAGAGGATCAGAAATTATTCTCAGTTGAATGTGCTAAATAATATGTAAAACCGAAATCACAGAGCATCCGAAATTTTAAAATCACACATCTCTTTTCTCAAAATGATAGTCACTCATATTTTAAAAAAATCGATATGTCGTTTTATAACGCACGCACTCTAGTTTTTTTCTAAAAATTTACAGTTAAATAGTTATTAATTTTAGATACGAAACTCAGCCCATATAATATTAAAAATTTACAAGTTAAAATACGTGTCAACAAAATGTTGACTTTTTTGTGGACACAATGATATACACAATTTGATATTAACATATCTTTATTAGAATCATTTACGACATACAATCAAGGAATGACAATGTACAGTGACTATGAATACGGAGATGATGGTTATTCAAATTACTATGGCCAAACTAGAAGCAATACTTATTATGGCAATAGTGATGGCGACGATTATGGATATAATGATTCTGACGAAGCCACCTCTATCGCAACGCGTGGAGACCTTATCACAAACCCCAAAAAAGTTGATACAGACCAAGATGATCATCACAACAGTGGATCATATATCTTCAACGGAATTGTACTCAAATGGAGCATAGACGATATTGTAAATAACAGGCTAAGATTACTTCGTAGTACCGAACAACTTCCCAGCAGCTATGAAGAATTTTCATCAACAGTTAAAGAAGAATATTATGAAGATTTCAAACCTTATATTTTAGAAGATGCAAGAGCCACTATAGCATCAGGATTTGAGACTTCCGTAACTAAATATAGATTCACACTGACTCGTGACGTAAAACATTCAAGGGATGTCGACAACCCTAGCAGAATGGACGTTGATCAAGACCTTTTGAAAGATGTCGAGGGAAAATCTCGCGTTGCGGTAATTTTGAGCCCCTCTACAAACAGGGGCGTGAAAATTTTGGGCTTGGCGAGTCAACAAGGCTTCGGCAATCAAAATAAAAAAACTACCATTAAATTCATAGCCGATGAAAATACTCGATATAGCTACAAAGAGGCTTTTGTCAAAGATGCTAAATGGACCGTATTTGTTTTAGGTTCAGTTCTATCCCATGAAAGAATGTATGAAGTATGCTGCATCAAGCCAGAAGTAACCTTTCTCCCTCAAATCATCCAGGGAAGAATCCCTCGAATACCTGAAATTATGACATTAAACCAAACCACCCTCAATGATTCTCAATTCAAAGCAATAGATGGTTTTACAAATGCTGCAAATGGAATATACCTGCTTCAAGGACCACCAGGGACTGGCAAAACAAGCACAATCGTTGAATTAATTCAGAGACTCGTCAAACAGAATAAAAGGGTTTTAATATGCGCTCCTTCTAATAAAGCTGTTCAAGTTATCGCAGAACGCTTCTATCAAAAATATCAAAATGAGAAGATCGCAATTATTTTAGCCGGTGTAGAGTCGAAACTACCTGATTCGCTGACTCCTATATTCCTTCATACATGGGTAAAACGATTACTAAAACTTGCACAAGACCTTAAAGTGTATGCCAAAAAACCTGAGGGTTATGTAAAACAAATTCGTAAAAAAGATGAAACTCAAATAGTCATTTCTTTCGATCAAGAATCTCGTCAATTTTCAAACACAAAAAAAGAATTATTGCGCTTACTCGAAATCTATAAAATCACTCAATTCTCATGGCAATTAAATGCAGCATTACAGGCATCTGAAACCTATTTTCAATACCTTGAGCGAGAAAACACTAGCTTCTGGGAATCGCTTGGCACAATGACAAATGAAGAGGCCAATGTAGACTACAAATATCAGAATTATCTTCAATATCATGCAAATGCACAACAATCCTGGACTAATCTTATCGCTGCTATTACCAGCGAAAAAGACCTTGAGGAAAAATTGCTGGGGAATGCCGAGGTTCTATTCTCCACATTATCTGTCATAGGTCGAAAACAAATGCGCCAGACTAAAAAGATAGATATATTAATTGTTGACGAGGCAGGACAAAGTATCGAAGCAGAGACATTAATACCGTTAGTTCTACAACCAAGCAAATGCCTCTTAGTAGGTGACACAAAACAATTGCCTGCCACAGTAATTTCTCAACTAGCTGAAGAAAAAGAATACGGGCGTTCGATGATGTATAGGCTACTCGAAGACTGCAAACAACCTTTTCATATGTTAGATACCCAATACCGGATGCATTCTGCGATAAGGCACTGGCCATCTTTACAGTTTTACCAGAATCAAATTATGGATGGCCCGAATATCAGAACTCGCCAATCCCCTTTTCCAACTTTAACCTCACAGAGTCATCAGCCCTATGCATTTATACAAACAATCGGCCAAGAGAGTCTTGATGGGACTAGTTTCTGTAATCAGGCTGAAGCAAACTTAATTACAAAATTCATTGCCTATTTAAGCACTCATCATAAAGTCAATCCCAAAACACAAATTGGCGTTATCAGCTTTTATTCTGGGCAAGTCAGACTGCTTCAGCAACGATTAGCCAAACAATATAGTGTAAAGGTAAATACGGTAGATGGCTTTCAAGGCGATGAAAACGAAATTATTATTATTTCGTTTGTGCGTTCAAACCCGAAAAATAGCGTAGGATTTCTTCGTGATTTCAGAAGATTGAATGTAGCAATCACACGAGGAAAACATGCTGTAATCATGTTCGGGGATGTCAAAACTTTACAAGCAGATCGGAATTTAAGAAGCTTATTACAACACCTAGAAAGACAACATTTAATTTTTTCACAAGCTGAATTTGAAGAATCTTTACAACCTGAGCAAAAAAAAGAAAAGCCTGCTAAACAACTTACTGATAAGTCCGATGATAAAAAACCAACTTCAAGTCAATCTCAACCACCAAATTACAAAACGATACTGTGTAAAAATTTCAAAGCAGGCGGTTGTAAAAAAGGCGATAAATGCACCTATGCTCATGGTGAAAACGAGCTTATAAAACTTAAGAAATCTGATAAGACCCAAAAAACAAACCCTGAAAAACCTCAAGCTTCCGCGACAGCTGATGCTCCTAAAAAAGCAGTCAAAGCTGATAAAAAGCCATCTAAAGAAGCAGAAAAGCAATCGATGCAACCTGATAAATTCAAAACAGCACCCTGCAAAAACTTTAAAGTGGGAAAATGTACTTTCGGCGATAAATGTAATTTTGCACATGGAAAAGACCAACTTGTTAAACCTCAAAAATCAAAAACAGATTCAACGGTCAAATCTACTGACGATAAAACAGAAGATAGAAATGACAAAGCTAGCTCAACAACTCAACCAGTTAGGACTTCTAAGGCGTATACCCCAGCAACCGTAATTACAGCACAAAATACTCCAAATACTAAGACTGCCACTGCAGAGAAAGCTCAAGATATAGCCCCAGCAATTGTAACTACCCTCACTAAACAATCTGAAAAAAAGCCACCGGCTAAACCAGCCCCAGACCCATATTCATTACTTAAAAAATATAGCACTATAGACGAAATTGTATCAACTGTTCCTCCTACAGTTGCAACCACTTCAGCCAAACAATCTGAAAAACAGCCTGCGACTAAACCCGCCCTAGATCCATATTCACGACTTCAAAAATATAACACCCTAGATGAAGTTGTATTAGCTGTTCCTCCTACATCCGTAACCACTACAAGCAAACAATATGACAAAACACCTGATGCAAAACCAGCTCCAGATCCATACTCACTACTTCAAAAATATGGGACCAAAAGTTCTGGAAGCACCACATCTAAACCACCAGAAAAATCCTCAGCCTATAAAATCACTTCATCAGAAATACCAGCAGCTTCGACTCCTCCACGACCAGCTTTACCTCCAGTGGTTTCTGCAGATAGGCCTTTTGCGCAAAAAAAATCCACCATGGTTTGTCGCTTCTTTGCAAACGGAAAGTGCCCCAGTGGAGAAAAATGCGAGATGCGACATGGCGAAACGGCAAGTCAATTATTTAAATAAAAATCCATTACTTAATGCAGATAGACACAGGCTGCGTTTGGGGTCATCAGCTAACAGCAATGAACTTAGAAGAGCAGTTGAATGCGCTTGAATGCATCATATTATTGCATTATTATCAGCTTAGATTAATTTAATTCGGAGATTTCACTCATGTCTTTATTTAGATCCCTCGTTCTAACATTACTTTTCCTTTGCTTTTCTTTTGCCAACATACAACCCGTATTAGCAAAACAACAATGGCTTGAACTTCCACCCACACCCACACTTCCTTCAACAAAAGTCAGCGGCTATGCTCCCATTCGTGGCGCACAAATTTGGTACGGTGTATATGGTCATGGTGAACCTGTCATCTTTTTACATGGTGGATTAGGTAATTCTAATTATTGGGGAAATCAAGTTCGAACACTTTCTAAAAATTATCAAGTGATCGTGATGGACAGTCGCGGCCATGGACGCAGCACAAATAATAATATTCCATACAGCTACGACACTATGACGGAAGACGTTATTGCATTAATGGATTTCCTTAAAATTAAAAAAGCCGCTATTGTAGGATGGAGCGATGGCGGAATCATTGGAATTAATATTGCCATCCATCATCCTGATCGTATCACCAAACTTTTTGCATTCGGCGCAAATTCAAATCCTAACGGAACGAAAGATCCTACAACTACCGAAGTCTTTAACACTTACGCCACCATTCGCGCAAAACAAGAATATCAAAAACTCTCTAAAACACCGAATGATTACGAAAAATTTCTCGATCAAATTAAAAAGATGTGGGAAACTCAGCCTGATTTTACAAAGGCCCAGCTGAATTCCATTAAAGTGCCTACTTGGATTGTTGATGGCGATCGTGACGAAGGCATAAAACGTGAAAATACAGAATTCATGGCGGACTCAATCCCAAATTCTGGATTACTCATTCAACCTCAAGTCAGCCATTTTTCTTTCATCCAAGATCCAGAACAATTTAACCACGATGTCTTGCATTTTTTACAACAAAAATCTTGATCAAAAAGTTAAAGCGATGCCTTTATAAATTATAAGGGCATCGCTTAGAGCCGCCCTGTTACAATCACCGTTGAAACTTTGAACTCTACTGACTGCGATGAAAATTATTTGAAGACATACCAGTTCTATCAATCTTTGCGTTTGTCACCTCTATTCAAGGTAAATCCAGATGCTTATTAAACGCTGCCAAAGGGTCAAGTCTGAAATTTGGTCGTAATTTATCTGGCCTCACCAAAAAATAATTTACAAATACATTTTAAAGTCAATGGGCATATAACCAGACTTTCTGTAAGTAATTCTTGTATTGTGCGGCAAGCCTGTTACAATAAAGACTATATTTACAGAAACAAAGTGAGACATTTAATGCAAAAAAGTACACATATCAGATTTGCTGATCATGTTGAAGGTCGATCAGATGATCACACAGAAGGTAGTCACAGCAAGAGCGAGGCCCAAACATTAGCCCTTGCTCAAGAAAACTCATCTATCGTCAACAATATCGAAACAGGCCTCGTAATGGAGCTTGACCCACAAATTGAAGCACTTCCAATAAAACGCCTGTTTTCAGATAGGTTAATTGGTGCAATCAAATTACACGCTTCAACGATACCATTTTTTAAAACACCACAGGCTGGGCCAATAAGCCGCACACTCGAAAATGCTCACTCTACTTCGCCGCCCCTACTTGAGGGCTTAAAAAGGTTTCAAAAAGAATAGCGCCGCTTGAGCAGACCATAGAAGCTTGTTCATAACAGCAATCTGAGCCACAAAGAAACGACAAAGGTCAATTCTTCGTGGTTATTTTATCAATGATATTCCTTTTAACCTCAGGCCAAATGCGAGATACTTAAGGATTTAGGATGAGTTAAAACATGAGCATAGCAGCGGTTTATTTAGAGACAAAGAAGAGCAAGCCAATTGTGCAGGGGCATCCATGGGTGTTTCCCAAGGCGATTGCCTACAATAAGGGCGCACTGAAGACAGGCGAACTGGTTAGCGTACATGCCGAGGACAAGAGCCTGATTGGCTGGGGTGTTTATAATGAACATTCGCTCTACAGGGTGCGGGTCTTAGCGTATGCGGATGAGAGTTTTTCTGATCCTAGCCTCCCTGACATTATTAAGGTTCGTTTTCAGAATGCCAAAAAATTACGAGAGCTAATCGGATTACCTGATTCTGAAACAACCGCTTATCGTTTATGCAATAGTGAAGGCGATGGTTTATCGGGTGTGACGGTTGATGTTTTTGGGGATGTGGCTGTTGTTTCAAGCTCAGCTTACTGGGTCGAAGCACACCGTAAGCTTATTGAATCATCTTTACAAGATTTGTTGTCACCACGCGAAATTATTTGGATTAGCCGATCAAAACCACTCCAACAAGACGGATGGAAAGATTCTTCGGACTCCACGAGCTCAACGATTACAGAAGTTAAAGAAACCGGCCTTATTTATCAAATCGATTTTTCTCAAACTCAAAAAACAGGTTTATATTTAGATCAACGCGAAAATCATCAACGCATAGCCGCACTGGCTCGTGATAAACGAGTACTTGATTTATATTGTTTTACGGGCGGGTTTTCTCTTCATGCTGCAAAAGCAGGCGCAAAAGAAGTTTTAGGAATTGATAGTTCCGCGGGCGCTGTAAAACAAGCAACGAAAAATGCTGAACTAAATTCACTCAACAATGTGAAATTTATTGAAGCGGATGTACGCGAAAGTCTTGCGCTCGCTGAAAATTATGACATCGTCATTTTAGATCCACCCAAATTAGCGCCTTCAAGAAAGCATTTGGATCGTGCAGTGCAACATTATCGTTTTATACATAAAGAGATTTTTAAATTTCTTAAACCAGGCAGTATATTGATGACCTGTAATTGTTCTTCTGCGCTATCGTTGGATCATTTTATTCATATCATTGGTGAGTCTGCTGCTGCAAGCCATAAGCATATACGTATCTTAGGCACTTTTGGTGCCGCCGCAGATCATCCTATGCTCTCAGCTTTCAACGAAGGAAATTATTTGCAAGCAGTACTTCTCACAATAGATCATTAAAACGAATTTGGATTTTAATTTACCATCAGTAAAATTGCCTATTCTAAAATTATAAAAGCTGGAATAAAGTCATCACTCAACTTAAATTAGGGACGATGTATTATTATATAAAAGATTGTAGCGTGAGTAGAAATTTAGGCCCAGGGCCACCTCATCGTCTATAACCTGCGTTTCAATGTTGCGGACGCAGTCTTGAGCGAGAGTGCGATGCCAACATTGTGACAACGCCTGCTTTAGAACAGATGATGAATAACCCCGAGCAATAGAAATTTAACCGTTATCGTGGGATCCTGAAATACGTAGAAAATACGCAACGGGTTCAGCATCAGCTGAAAATAAATGCTACAAATATATGAAAATATGACTTATCTGACTATCTAACTATGCAAACTGTAACTAGGACTCTCCTTTAACTCTATGATCGTGCCACAATTCCACCAATTGATTTTTTGTATTCAGCCCAAATTTATCTTTAACATTACGCAAGTGTTGCTCAACTGTTCGATGAGATATGCCCAATCTTTTAGCTGCATTTTTCATAGTATACCCCTTAGCCAATAAACTAAGACATTCACTTTCTCTATTTGTCAAAGAATCTAAAATGTGCGTCATGCTAGATGTATTAGGCAATAAGAAGTCAAACTCACTTTCTATTTCCGCGCTTTCTAACAAGCCATTATCTATATCAATTGAATCTAGATAGCTTGGCACTAATATTTTTTTCGATTCTTTTTCATCTTCCATTAACTCATAAGCTGAATTCTCAAAATAGGTTATAAAGTCTTGCAAATACGTGTAAGAATTCAAATAAAAATTAAAAACCGAAGTATCTGATTTATCTACTGCAAAAATGCAGTACCTAAAGTAGGTTGGAAATCGATCAATGTATATTAACGCATGATAACTTCGTCGATCGGCAGCGTGAGATATAATTTCCTTATATTTTTCTCGATTTGTCGCGCTCATACTTTCAGGGAAAGGCACATGGTGGGAAAGAATGAGAGACTTCATACCTAATCTAGAGGCCATGTTAAGATCGTATAAAGAAGGCGTTAATTTTTTTTCTAGGAGTATCAATGTAAGGCCTGGATCGCTTACATAGGCACTCGTAAGACCATTATCATAAAAAACATAATAACCAAAATATTTGATCGGCGTTTTTTTATAAAGTTCGTGGCATGCTTTATTGACTGTTTCTGAAGTACCACCCAGTATCTTTTGAATGCGTTCTTCAGCAACATGTATTCCACTAGATATCATACCCAACCACCCCCCTGATCATGCCACAATTCCACCAACTGATTTTTAGTGCATAATCCATATTTGTCTTTAATATTACGCAAATGTTGCTCTACGGTCCTATGAGATATATTAAGCTTAATAGCAACACTTTTCATGGTATACCCTTGAGCAATCAATGCTAAACATTGTTCTTCTCTAAGTGTTAATTGTGATGTTGTTTTTATATCACTCTTACTTTGAGTTTCAAATACATTTTCAATGTGATTATATTCCTTATAGCACTCCAAATTATCTGACACGGGTAGCGGTGAATTATAAGTCGGGAGCATGATCAATCCATCATTATTTCCATCATAGATCAATTCGCTAGCAAAATTCTCAAAATACAGGATAAATTTTTCTAAAAAAATTGCAGAATTAATATAAAAATTTAAGATCGGCTTGCTCGATTTTTCTGAGCCAAAACCACAAACTTTATAATAATCAGATTCTCTACTTATGAAAAACAAAATATGAAATAATCGACTGTCAGCAGCTACTGCTACAACTTTTTCATATTTTTCAGCCGCAACTTCAGAGCCTAGCGGTAAAGGCATATGATGTGAAAAATAAGCCATTTTCAATCCGAAAGAGGAGTATAAATCAAGCTCTGCGCGAGTAGGATGAAGCTCGTCCACTGCCCAGTTTATTAATACATTTGAAGTCGAGCTCAAAAAAAGAGCATCTGCATTATCATAAAAACGCTCGTACACAAAAAAATTCACGGGAGTTTTTTTAAATAATGGGTAGCATATTCTGTTAACGTCATCGCAATGAGTATTTGTAAACTGAGTTAATATTGTGGTATCCATTATTTCACCTTAATACCAAGTATTTCAGGTGATAGGTATTCAATAATTCAACCCAATGGCCTTTGAAAGCTTTTACAGGTGTGCTTTTAAACGAGGGACGACTTGTTTTAGATAGATCATCATAACCAGCATTTAATTTGCTGCTAATGACTTCTTTTGATGTCGCATTTAATGCCAACATATTTTCCCCGCAATATTAACCAGAACCTAAGGTTAAACCACTGCGAGCGAGATAAATTATGATAATATAATGAAAATGCAAATATATAAGATGTTTTTTACATCGCACTCTCAACATAGCCCGCTCAAGACATGATCTCATTTTTATCGATGATTGCAATAGTAGCAATGCGTAATTACTACGTAGAGTTGCTTATCAGTAGTAATAACCTGGCTTAGTTAAACAAACTGAGCCAGGCGATGTATGCGGGTAAAGGGGGAAGGAGAGAGAGAGAGAGAGAGAGAGAGAGGGGCTGACTATCGCCCCCCTTATTCAGATTAGATCCAATAAACAAAGATAAACAAAAATAACCACACAACGTCTACAAAGTGCCAATACCATGCCACCGCTTCAAATGCGAAATGATGCGCAGGTGTAAAATGGCCTTTTAGGATGCGGCCCAATATCACGATAAGCATCGTAGTACCTAAGGTCACGTGCAAACCATGAAACCCGGTTAGCATGAAAAAGGTATTACCATAGGCACCAGCATCTAATCGTAACGCTTTTTCAGTGTAGGCTTCCCCATACTCCATCACTTGCAGACATAAAAATAAAATACCCAATAAAATTGTAGCAAGTTGGGCAACAGCAAGTTGTGTTCTTTTCTTCTTCAATAGCCCCCAATGAGCAATTGTAATGGTCACCCCACTACTGAGTAAGATAAGAGTATTAAGTGCAGGAATCCCCCAGGTGTCCATGACAGCATGAGGCCCAGCAAATACATTAGGATTAGGTGTAGCTAATAATGGCCACTTCGCCACAAAATTTGGCCACAATAATACATGTGTAAGATCTCCAACTCCTTCACCACCCAGCCAGGGCACTGAATAAACTCGTATATAGAATAATGCACCAAAAAATGTCCCGAAAAACATCACCTCTGAAAAAATAAACCAGATCATCCCCCATCGATAGGATCGCTCAACTTGTTCGTTACTTAACAACCCCGCTTCATTTTCACGAATCACTGCGCCAAACCAACCAAAGAGCATGTAAATTATGACCATGATTCCAACACCAAATAATACGGCGCCAAAATGATTGCCGTGAAGCCAATTAGCCAACCCAAAGAGCAAACAAAAAATTCCGGCAGAACCGACAAATGGCCATTTAGATGGCGCTGGTAAGTAATAGGTACCTTTGTTGTGTGTAGCCATTATCTATCCTCTTTAAAAAAATTGTTCACTGTTGAACCGAAATCATAAATGCCCTTGCTTAGCATCAATTACTGTACTATGTGAGCTCGTCACATCAAACAACGTATAAGCCAAGGTAATAGTATGAATATTTTTTGGCACACTTTTATCGATGTGAAATAATAATGGCCAATCCATCTCTTCCTGCCCATTCATTTTTTGCTGCGTAAAACAAAAACACTCGGTTTTTTTCAAGTATTTCGCAGCAGCACTAGGCGTTACACTCGGTATCGCCTGAACAGTCATTGCATGATCTGTATTATTTTTTGCAAAATAGGTGACTGCTTTATTTTCACCTGGATGCATTTTTATCGTTCGCAATCGAGGTCTAAATTCCCACGGAATGTAAGCATTCGTTGTCGCCAAAAACTGAACCGTAATAATGCGACTCTCATCAATACCGGTATCATCTAAAACAACCTGCCCACCGGTTTTTCCATTGATACCCAGTTGCTTACACAATACATTATACAAAGGCACCATCGCATATCCAAACCCAAACATCAGCACCACAAAGCTCGATAAAATTAAGACTAAACGTCGCTGCTTTTTTTCTTTATGAATGTGATGATCATTTTTCATGGTGATCCATCGTGTCCGACACTTCGTGACTACTCGCCCCTTCTACGAACACTGGAGGCGTTACAAATGAGTGATAGGGTGGCGGCGATGACAAAGTCCATTCAAATCCGTGTGCGCCTTCCCAAACTCTCTTAGTAGCCTTTTTACCCTTGCCTCGTACAGTTCGTATAACATTGTATAAGAAAATTAAATGTGAGAATCCAAAAATAAATGCGCCTACGGTTGCGATTTGATTAAAATCGGTAAACTGCAATGCATAATCTGGGATTCGTCGAGGCATACCTGCTAATCCAAGAAAATGCATCGGGAAAAAAGTAATATTTAAAGAAATGGTTGATAGCCAAAAGTGAAGCTTTCCAAGTGTTTCATTATACATATGCCCCGTCCACTTCGGAAGCCAATAATAAACCGCTGCGATTGCAGAAAAAATTGCCCCAGGAACTAATACATAATGGAAATGAGCGACCACGAAATAGGTATCTTGATATTGATAATCAGCAGGAACAATGGCCAACATCAATCCAGAAAAACCACCCAAGGTGAACATAAACAAAAAGGCGATTGCAAATAACATCGGCGTTTCAAAGGTAAGTGATCCTTTAAATATTGTTGCAACCCAGTTAAATATTTTAATTCCTGTAGGCACTGCAATTAGCATTGTTGAATACATAAAAAATAAAGCCGCCTGAACTGGCACACCGGCAGTGAACATGTGATGCACCCAGACAACATAGGATAAAATTGCGATAGCTGCTGTCGCATATACCATGAAATGATAACCAAATAATTTTTTGCGACTAAAAGTCGGCAATATTTCTGATATCACACCAAACGCAGGAAGAATAAGAACATAAACTTCGGGATGACCAAAAAACCAAAACAAATGCTGGAATAAAACTGGATCGCCACCACCTGCTGCATCAAAAAAGCTTGTACCGAAATGACGATCGGTGAGCATCATTGTAACTGTTCCCGCAAGCACAGGCATAATCGCTAATAATAAAAATGCAGTAATCAGCCACGTCCAAACAAACATGGGCATTTGCATTAATTTCATACCCGGCGCACGCATATTTAAAATTGTTGCGATAATATTTATCGAACCCAAAATCGAAGACATACCCATAATATGAATGGCAAAAATCATGAAGTCAGTACTGGGCGGTCCATATTTTGTTGATAAAGGCGCGTAAAATGTCCATCCAAAATTGGGCGCAGAGCCCGACATAAAAAATGTACTCAGTAAGATGGTGAACGCAAAAGGTAATAACCAAAAACTCCAGTTATTGAGTCGTGGTAACGCCATATCGGGCGCGCCTAGCATCATCGGTAGCTGCCAGTTAGCCAATCCAACAAATACCGGCATTACTACACCAAACACCATAATTAATCCGTGCATGGTTGTCATAGTGTTAAAAAAATCAGGCGATAGTAATCGATGCCCAGGCATAAATAATTCTGAACGAATCAATAAGGCCATCGTTCCCGCTAACAAAAAATTGACCATACTTATAGTAAGATAAAGCGTACCAATATCTTTATGATTGGTTGTAAAAAGCCAGCGTTTGAGGAAACCTACAAAACCAGGCTCTTGATGCGCTCCGTGATCATGATCACTATCATGGCCCTTGGCTGCTGAAGTTGCTGTCATACTTTTTTCCTCGCCTATAATTGCGGAGATAAATTTCCGCATCACACTACTAAATAAAATCTAAACTGACTTTCAATAGATATCACTCTTACTGCCCAGCTTTTCGTGCGGCAGCAACATCACTCGGTTGAATAAGTCCACCCGCAGCTTTACCAAATTTTGCTTGATCGTCGTTGCCCCACGAGTTACGTTGATACGTTACAACCGCGGCAATATCTTTATCAGTCAATTGTTCCCCGAACGCTTGCATTGCCGTTCCTTTCACACCGTGCAATACAATTGATAATTGTTTGCTGATATCACCCGTAACAATTTTACTGCCTTTCAACGCTGGAAATGCAGGCGGCATTCCCATGCCTGTCGCTTGATGACAAACAGTACATGTTGCGCCATAAATTTTTTGACCGGCTTCCATCAGCTCTGCTTTTGTCATGGGTTTATTTTCTTCAGGCGCATTAGCTTGCTGTAATGCAACACCCCGCTGCTCAGCCACCCATTTTTTATAATCTGGCTCATCTTTTGCTATAACAACAATCGGCATAAAACCATGACCGACACCGCATAATTCTGCACACTGCCCACGATAAGTGCCTGGTTTTTCAATTCTTGCCCACGCTTCATGAATAAACCCAGGAATTGCATCTCGCTTAACACCTAATTCAGGCACCCACCAAGAATGAACAACATCATTCGCAGTTACTAAAAACCGTATTTTTTTATGTGTGGGAACAACGATAGGCTTGTCCACTTCAAGCAAATAATTTTCGCCCTTAGGTGCTTTACCTTGAATTTGATCTTGAGTGGTTGCAAGGTTACTAAAGAAACTAATACCTTCATCCAGGTAATCATATTTCCATTTCCACTGATAGCCTGTGATTTTAATATTGAGATCAGCATCACTATCATCTTCCATCATCAAAAGTACTCGAGTTGCTGGAATGGCCATCAGCACTAAAATGATAAAAGGAATTATTGTCCACACTAATTCAACTTTTAAGCTAGAATGAAATTTCGCTGCAACATGACCTTGAGACTTACGATGATTAATTAACGCATAAATTAATACACTAAATACGAGAATACCAATCGCAACGACAATCCAGAAAATTGTCATATGCAATGTGTAAATTTCTTTACTAATTGGGGTGACACCCACGGGCATGTTATATTTGGACGCAAAGACAGAGCTTACTCCGCACAGAAGCAACATCCAACTCATCCAGCTACAACATTTTCCTAGAATCGCGCGCATCACTCACTCCCTCTCTGTGCCTACCAAAGTAAATAATCACCAGATGATTTACTTTGTTGGACCATATATTTTACTGCTGCAATAATATCAGTATCCGAACAATCATAGCATGCACCACGTGGAGGCATTGCACGATATCCCTTAATTGAATTCGTCACCAAGACATCGAAATTTTTATCAATGAGTGGCGCCCATGCTTGTTGATCGCCTATTTTAGGTGCACTCAATTTACCAGCATCGTGACAAACACTACAGACTTTATCATAAACTTGTTTACCCAATGCCAAAGTAGCTTTAGGTAGTTCTTTAACAGGTTTTGCTGGTTTTGCTTCGCCACTTCCCGAGGCCTGTCCTACTAAATAATCAACAGCGTGATGAATATCTTCATCACTGCACGTCATGCAAGTTCCTTTTGCAGGCATTGAACCAAAACCTTTAATCGCTTTACTATAAACTTCATCAATCCCTGCTTTTAAACGAGGCGCCCATTCAGCAGCATCGCCTAATTTCGGCGAACCACCTGCACCTGTGGTATGACACGCTTGACAATATTTATCGTAAATTTTCTTACCCACTTCACTTGCAGAGCCACTCACTTTTTCAACCGGTGGCGTTTCACTTTTTACTGTCTTGAGGTACGTTGCAATCGCAGTGAGGTCATTTTCACTCAGTAACGACAGACTATATTGATTAACTTCCAACATTGGTTTTGCGGCTAATGTACCCCCACCGATACGATGATTATGCAAAAACACGTTCAAAATTTCCTGAATCTCTACTTTTGCCAAAGCAGTAGCATTAATTCCAGGCGCGATGAAACCATCAACTTGACCACCCGCTAAATTATATTTCATTTTAGGAGCGCCTAATAAATTCAATGGTGTGTGACACATACCACAATGCCCAGGTCCCTGGACTAAATAAGCACCACGATTCCATTGCTCAGAATGAGTAAGGTCAGGCTGATAATCCCCTTTTCGGAAAAACAACGTTCGCCAAAATAATTGACCAAACCGCCAGCGAAATGGGATAGGCATATCGGGATCAATATTGGCTTGCACAACTGCCGGCACTACATCTAAATAGGCTTTTATAGCCAAAACATCCGCATCAGTCATTTTTGTAAATGACGTATAAGGAAATACCGGGAAATAATACGAACCATCTGGCGCTATACCATGTTTCATAGCTCGCAGAAAATCCTTATCTGTCCAATTACCGATGCCTGTATCTTTATCAGGTGTGATATTAGGGGAGTAGATAGTGCCAAAGGGTGTTTTAACCGGCAACCCACCAGCAAATGGCTTCCCTCCAAGCTTGGTATGACAGGCGATGCAATCGCCGGCCTTAGCAAGATATTCACCCAACCGAATTTTTTTAGCTTGCTCTGCATCAGGTGCAATAACGGTAGGGTAATCATATTCCATGGCATCAACAGCAAATACTTTTGTAACCACGAAGCCAGCAAATAGCGCTAAATAGCTAATTCGCTTGAGTTGATCACATAAGCTGACCTTCTTATTCATCCCCACTATCCCTACTAATTGTCTTCGAAAGAGGGCGTATCATATAAGCTATGGTGGTGTAGAATCAATAGTTTATTGGGTGTCAGGCCTCAAATTAACGATTTGATGCCCTCTAGATACACATGCTCTGCGACGCCATTTCGATTTTTTGGAATTCAGGTTCGACTTGCCAGGTACCTAGCTGGGCACGCTGGTAGTGAAAATGATAACCATTAAAACCCATAATGATTCCATTGAGAGCCTCTCTATACTCACTATGATGCTTAAATTGTTCGAAAACTGCTGATACTGCTGAAGCTGGATCTTCAGATTCTAATGCTCGCGCTATAGCGTCTCTTAATTGGTAATCATCTTGTTCGGCCATACATCTAAGATTTCTGAGCTCTGCACTCACATTCGTAATAAATTGCTGTTTGGCATCATTTGAATACAAGTATTGCTGTATCACAGGAGTCAAGGCGATTAAGGCACCAGTTTGTGTAGCTAAAACAATTAGGTTGACATCATCTGCAAAAAAAGTCTTTTTTGACTGTAGCCATAATTGAGCATATTCTCGAATTTTCGATGACACAATCCAAAAACCAGTTTCTCTATTGACATCTAACTCAACTAACTTTTGACTGGCTGCAGGATGTAATGTCAAATCATGTTGTTGTAATTTTTGCCAAGCCGTACCATCAAATAGCAGCGGCTCTTGTTTTAGCTCAAGCAATTTCCCATAAGCTAAATTTTCGTTGATTTTATAAATGCACTCTAATTGAGGTAAACGAGGGTGATAAACAATACTCAGATTATGCTCAATAGAATCAAATAGCTCAACTGCCCCATCCAATCTCAACAACAAAGCAATATTTTTCTCACCAAAATCTTCCACCTGATAATCACACTGTGATTTTTCCTGTAATTCCGGAATGCAATCCACGCCAATTACAATTTTTTTTGTAATTACCGGATGTAGCGTTACTTTCTTTTTTGAATACACAGTACATCGCCCACCTTTTCCAATCCAATTGGCTTCTTCGAGTAATGTTTCGACACGTGTGAAGCGATTTGCATGAACCAATGATAAACGATTACCCTCTTTACTTTGAAAGCAAAAAATTCCACAAATACTGATTCCATCTGCGTACAAACCATGATGCCGACTTTTCCCTCGCTCATAACGAACAACTCGAAACTCAGGACAGTGGACAAATTGCTCTTCTGATAATTTAACTTTCTTCATCTTAACTCACCTTTAAATTGCTGTATTATTCGAATATAGTAACATTATCACTACTCAAACTCAAAGATAAACGCCTCCATGTTTCGACATCATTTCTGTCTACTAACATGACCACTAATTAATAGAACCAAATCTCAGATTAATCCATGACCTGACAAATTCACTGCAGTTACCAGAAACCTCGAGAATTGAGATCATTTTCTAAATTGGTGATATAGAATATTTTTGAACTTAGTGAACCTACTAGACAATCAGAAATATGGAAATATGCTATACTTTACTCATTAGGATATAGAAATGATGTTTTAGCTCAATATGATGACCGGTTGCTAGGAGCTGAAACGTGTGTTGAGCATTAGGACAGAACAAACTCGATCTCATTACTTTTGGTTAAGAGGCGTATAATGAAAAATAGATTTTTACTCACATTAATCTTTACTGTTACTATGTTGGGATCAGCACCTATTGCATATGCCGATGCAGGCATGACTGGTGGGACTTTAAAATCGCTCTGTGAAAGTGAAAATGGGAAGCTAATATGCATTGGTTATGTTTCTGGAGTAACAGATACCTTTGTGTTAATGAGCGATCTGAAAAAGAGTAATTCTGGCAAGCCAATTATTTGCGCACCTGCATCAGGTATTTCAAATGATCAAGCAATGCGCATAGTATTAGGCTACATAACCTCAAATTCAGCTACCTTACTGCAAAGTGCACGAGTTGTTATAATATCTGCCCTAATTAAAGCCTATCCATGCTAATTTGTATATTCGATACTTAGGAATCAAGATGAACTATCTAAACGTGATCCAAGTTCCAATAATGTGCTTAATATTGTTGAGTATTTCGGGGTGCCCAATTAAAGAAAGATGGAGTGGCTATATATACACAGACAAAGAAAATTTAACTCATTCGAAATTTATTGGTGAATTTAGCTCTCTTGAAGAGTGCAGAAATACTGCGATTACCGAGTTAAAAACCATTCACGCTTTAACTGCTGGTGATTACGAATGTGGCCTAAATTGTGAAGACGGGGTTTGCAAAGAAACATCAAATTAGATCTAGGATAAAATTGTAATCGCTATTTATGTCGCGCATTCGTAGAGCAACTAATCTAGGGATGCTTTATAATCCCCCAGTTCACCTTAAGAATTCATATGGTATGTGGCTAAAAACCACAAGAGGCGTCAGAGCATATCCTAACCACTCCTACACCTGCTCTTGCTTTTAACCTGAAAATGAACTAAACTTTCCTTTATCCAAGGAAAGTTTACCTGCAATCTTTCCTTGTAACGAGGAAAGATCGATGAATGAAAAGCGCATATTAGAGATAGTATTAGGTGAGTTTCATGACAAGCTCAAGAGCATGACTACATTGGTAGCCAGAAATGTCTCATTTCCCGAGGTGGATAATAAGATCAAAGTTGCAGTGGGTATGCGGCGAAGTGGCAAAACCTGTTTGCAGTATCAAACAATTATGCATCTACTGGAAGCTTCAATACCATTGACCAGAATTTTATACATTAATTTTGAAGATGATCGATTATTGCCACTTGACGTTGGAAAATGTGGAAAATTAATCGACAGTTTTTATGAATTGTATCCTGAGAATCATGACGAACAGTGTTATTTATTTTTAGATGAGATTCAAATAATTGAAGGCTGGGAAACTGTAATAAGAAGAATATTTGATAGTAAAAAAGTACAAATTTATTTAACGGGATCATCGTCTAAATTATTGAGCACTGAAATTGCCTCCAATTTACGAGGGAGATCAATTGCAACAGAGGTTTGGCCATATAGTTTCAATGAATATCTACGAGCAAAAAATATTTCAGCTGAATCAGGAATATTTACCAAGAAAAAACAAGATACTCTGACTCAATTATTCAATGAATATTTGATATGTGGCGGGTTCCCTGAAGTAACAAGCTATGATAGTGATATTAGAACAAAAACACTACAAGAATACATTGAAGTAGTCATTTATAGAGATATTATCGAGCGACATGCTGTGAAACATCCGACATTAATAAAGTATATGATTATCTTTATGCTGCATAATGTCAGCAGGCCTTTCACAATTAATAAATTTTATAATGATCTAAAAGGGCAAGGTTATCACATCACTAAAGATAGTTTGTATGAGTATCTCAATTTTATTGAAGAAGCTTACCTAGCATTCACAATAAGCCTATATGACAAATCCATCCGCAAAGTGCAGACAAATCCAAAAAAACTATTTGCAGTTGATACTGGCCTTATAAATTGTGTAACCTTAAATAATCAGAACGACCAAGGCAAGTTATTCGAAAATATTATTTACTTAGAGTTGAGAAGGCTAAATTGTAAAATATATTATTATCTTACCGAAGAAAGATATGAAATAGATTTTTTAATTCATACCCCACTTGGAAAAATACTGCTGTTGCAAGTCTGTTGGGATATGTCCAATACCGCAACAAAACAACGAGAATTTAGAGCTCTCGAACAAGCACAAGCTGAACTTGGCATAGAGGGCAGAATCATCACGTTGGAAGACTATCTTAGATCAGGGCTTGATTTCATTAAAGAGGTCTAATTAATTTCGTAATGATGCGAGACCAACATCACTTCCTATATCATAAATATTCACAGCACCTTTAACACCAAGACCATTAGCATATGAACTTGCATATTTTCCACCAACAAATCGCTGCGGTTCTACCTGACCAGAAAGTTTTTTTGCTAGCATTAAATTGTCATGATCCTTCTGATCAACTCTCTGAACTTGATCTCTTAATTCAGAGGGAATATTACTGCTGAATTTTTCATTACCGAGCAAAAATTTAATTGCCCGCGGGCTTACGTCTTGAATTTTTTGAAGTTCTGCTAGAGTCAAATCCAGAGGCGCTGCTTCAGAACTCAAAATTATTGTGAGATCCTCATCAAGCTGCTGCTGATTATATTGACCTAGTATTACTGTTATGTTATCCAAGAATTCAGATAAAAAAGATCGACGTTTCTCGACCATTCCTGCAATTTTCAACATTAATTCTTTAGAGCCGCCTGAAAATTGCCTTCTTAATTCTTCTTTTGAAATAATATCGATGATCAGCTGAGGTCTTTTTATAATTATTTTTGCAGCAAGTTGCGCACAACTCGTGAGATCAGATGAATCGCACTCGTCCATTGTCATTAATCTAGATACCTGCTCAGACGTTATCATTTTAACTGCGGTATCATCCAATAAAAAACTCTCATGAGCAGAAGCCATCACAGGCGTATTAATCTGAGCGACGAAAGCGTCAAATCGACAAGGATTGCTCAGCAACGCTTCTCCGTAGGCCGTTTTCTGCTTCTCAAAAGCAGAATGATTGAGAGAAGACGCATCATGAGCGATATCAGCTACTAGCTCTTCGAATCCATCTTCCTTACTCTGCACAATACACTCTTCAAAACTCTTTAAATTTTTACTTTTAACTCGCTGCCAATTCAATCGTAATTTAAAGAGAGGGTTTATTGATGCCAATTTATTTTCTTCTTCTGTAAAAAAATCTTTGCACCAATTCGGATTTAGCCAGTGAAAAAAAGCCCAAACTGGATTTATCGCATAAGGATCTATTTGACTCCACAATTGTAGCTTGCTTGCCATAAGAAATGCTTGCTGCATAGTTACAGAAGCAGCTTTTGGTTTATTTTGAAAGTAATTACCTAGATCGCCATATTTTTCGAGCGCTTCGTCAATTGTATTGCGCGCAGCAAGCCATGGATGATGCAACTGAAATACTGATGCTTCTTGTTGATCTGGCCTTGCTATTAATTTGGTTAGAGACTCGTCCCTTGCAATAATAGCTTCGAATCGTGAATTAAAACACCGTGGCTCGCCTGTTCGATTTATTTCGCGCTCAAGTAATTTCTTCACTTGCCCTGCGGTAAGCTTACATTTTTCTCGACTCACATCATCATTGAGCAAATCAAACAACTGATCGTCTGGATCGACACCTGTTTTAGAATATTCTTCGATCAACTGAGAGACTTTATCTTTCAAATGCTGAACTAAAGATCCTGATTTATTTCCTGCCGTCAGATTTACGCTTAAGAGAGCATTGAGAGCTTTTTGAGCTCTTTTTCCCGATTGCCGCCCAAGCACCGGCATAATCTTCCCAATTCTTCTCACAAAATATTCTCGACGCTTTAGAAGATTCTCCTCATTTTCATCAGCCGATTTTTTCTGCAGCATTGACATAACAAATGCAATAGGGTCTTTCATATGAGATAATAAGCGAGTTAAATGCTGATCTTTTTCTCCGGCGGCAGTTTGAAATACTTCAAAATTCTCTCGCCAAAATAGACTCATCTTTTTTATCGCAAAAGGCTGATAAATTTGGATGCCTGTTTTTTGTATAGCTGAAAATCGTAGATTTGCAATAGAACGCAAAATTTCATTAATAAGGCTAACTGCTCTACTCTCAAAACCAGATGCTGCAGCAAGTATCATTCCCGGATAATGCCTAGAAAGGACTTGAAGTCGCTCGAAACTTAGCGATTTTGTTATAGCAGGAATCGTCTTTAATAAATCAAAAACAAACGACTCATTTTCGCCCATTGCTTTCAATATTTTTTGTCTTAACCCATTTTTTCCTAAAGATATCCAAATATGTTTCAACCGATTTATTTCATCAGGCATTTCGCTCGAACTGAAAGAACCTATCTGAACAGCAGATAAAAATCCCTGGCTCACTCTAAAAGGAACCAAGGGTATTTTACCGTCTTTCGCAGCAATATCGGGAAATTGTTCGTGAGAAGAAACGGGCTTTGAAAAAATTTGTTTGAATAGTCCCGCCAATTCTTCATCGTATTGTTGACTAGTATAACCAGAGTGATCTTCTAAGATAAAAAAACGAAATAAAATTTGAAACATTTTATTATGCTTCATGAACTCAAAAAATGCCAACCGATCTTCTGAATCAGAAAAGTCAGCAGACATCAACAATGCCTGACTAATTGCAGCTAAAGTAAGCGGTCCATCAGGTGATTCAGGATTGTCTATTATAGAATACCAAACGGATTGTGCCGTTGCTTTAGTCGTATCATTATTATTGGTTGCTACAAATAATTTTTCATATAATTCTTTGATTGCCTGCTCTGTTCTTTGAAGATTGTGATCACCAATCCAAAAACCTGCATGAACAGCAATACAAATATCGATTTTTTTAGCCGTCATTACCCGCCCTCATACTCAATATAAGCGATGAGGTGGCATCCTAACCTATTTAGTATCGAGGATCAAATTTTAACGTTTAATACCGATAATGGTCCGGCTTGAACGGCCCTTTAGCATCAATCCCTAAATATTTTGATTGCACTGGCGTTAATTCTGTTAAATTAATACCCAATTTCGACAAATGAAGGCGTGCTACTTTTTCATCTAATAATTTGGGCAGCACATGAACCCCAATTGAATATTTTTGCCTATTTTGCCAGAGCTCAATTTGCGCCAATACTTGATTTGTAAATGACGTCGACATGACAAAACTGGGATGTCCATTGGCACAACCTAAATTCACCAAACGTCCTTCAGCAAGCAAAATCAAACGTTTTCCATCAGGAAAAATAACATGATCAACCTGCGGTTTTACAGATTCCCACGAATATTTTCTTAAAGAATTCACATCGATTTCCGCATCAAAATGCCCGATATTACAAATAATCGCCTGATCTTTCATTTGCAACATATGCTCATTGGTAATCACTTGAATATTGCCTGTCGCTGTAATAAAAATATCGCCGACAGGCGCCATGGCATCCATGGTATTGACCTCGTATCCTTCCATTGCCGCTTGCAGCGCACAAATCGGATCGATTTCAGTAATTACAACTTTTGCTCCAAATCCTCTCAACGCTTGCGCGCAACCTTTTCCTACCTCACCATACCCTGCAACCACCGCTTTTTTTCCTGCAATCATGACACTGGTCGCGTGTTTAATTCCGTCAATTAATGATTCGCGACAACCGTACAAATTATCGAATTTTGATTTCGTCACAGAATCATTGACGTTGATCGCAGGGATTTTTAATTTTCCATTTCGTGCCATTTCGTAGAGTCGATTTACACCTGTTGTAGTTTCTTCAGACACCCCAAGCACATCTTTTAAAAGCTCAGGATATTTTTCATGCATAAATCGTGTTAAATCGCCGCCATCATCGAGTAATAAATTAGGCCGCCATCCATCCGGACCTAAAATGGATTGCTCCACACACCACCAATACTCTTCTTCAGTCTCCGCTTTCCAAGCAAAAACAGGAATTTTTGCAGCAGCCATTGCAGCAGCCGCTTGATCTTGGGTGGAAAAAATATTGCATGAGGCCCATCGAACTTGTGCACCGAGATGAACCAAAGTTTCGATTAAAACGGCTGTTTGAATCGTCATGTGCAAACAACCAGTAATCCGAGCGCCCTCTAGCGGCTTAGTCGAACCAAACTCTTCACGCAATGCCATCAAACCGGGCATTTCCGTTTCAGCGATAGCAATTTCGCGCTGCCCTAATGCTGCATGTTCTAGCGATGCAATTTTAAAATCTTCCAACATTGCTCAATTCCAAAATGTAATCGTACCATGTAATTATAGCACTGCTTACGATTATTCTGAGTTTTGGATCAATAGTATGAAGATTGCTAAAGGTTGCTAAAACGCTATAGCGCCAGTCCGTTCCCACGAAAAAGTCGGTTCATTACGACCAAAATGACCAAAAGCCGCCGTAGTACGATAAATGGGACGCAATAGATCTAGGGTTTTAATGATGCCACCCGGAGTTAAATCAAAATGCTGTTGAACGAGCTTTTCAAGTTCATGATTCGACAATTTGCCCGTACCAAAGGACTGCACCATCACAGAAGTCGGTTCAGCGACACCAATTGCATACGAAATTTGGATTTCACAACGCTCTACCAAGCCCGCAGCCACAAGATTCTTCGCAACATAACGTGCCATATACGAGGCCGATCGATCCACCTTGGAAGGATCCTTACCTGAAAAGCAACCGCCCCCATGATGCGCCATCCCACCATAGCTATCGACGATGATTTTACGACCCGTTAATCCGCAATCCCCCATTGGGCCACCAATCACAAAACGTCCAGTAGGATTAATAAAATATCGTGTCTTATTATCTAACCACTCAGCAGGAATAATAGGCTTGATGATCTCCTCCATCACCCCTTCAACCACGGTTTTGTGGCTAACATCGGGATCATGCTGCGTAGACAACACAATGGCGTCAACGCCAATGGGTTTATGATTTTGATATCGAATCGTGACCTGGCTTTTGGCATCCGGCCTTACCCAAGATAATTTCCCAGATCGGCGTACCTCAGACTGTTGCTTCATCAGTCGATGCGCGTAGGTAATGGGAGCAGGCATTAGCACGTCTGTTTCATTCGTTGCATAACCAAACATCAAACCTTGATCACCTGCGCCTAATTGATTGTCTTCACGATGATCTACACCTAAAGCGATATCCGGCGATTGCTTACCAATTGCAGTCAATATAGCGCAGGAATCACCCGTAAAACCCAAATCAGGCGTATTATAGCCAATATCGTTGATCACTTCGCGCGCTATAGCCTCAATATCTACCCACGCTGTGGTTGTAATTTCACCCGCTACTAGCACCATGCCAGTTTTAACCAACGTTTCGCAGGCGACGCGTGCATTGCTATCGCGACGAATCAATTCATCTAAAATAGCGTCTGAAATCTGATCAGCGATCTTATCTGGATGCCCTTCAGAAACAGACTCTGAAGTAAAATGTGAGATGTCAGTCATAAATGTTTATCATTAGATTATTAAGTTGAATATCATTCTGGCATTCGAAACTGAAGGGGTCAAGGAGAAGAAGAGGGGGTTTGGTGGCATGGAAGCTGATAATATGTTTTTCCAATGGGGAGGGGAAAATGACGCATACCAACTTCCTGCCTAAGTGTCAAGATACTAAACTTGATCAACAATGTCATTAGCCAAACGCCCATTTCGGCTTGCGATATTGGCCATCCATCCTCTGCGTTCCGGCTGAGCTGTCGCATAAATTACTACCCTGAACCTTTTATATTTATACTGCAAAGCAAGGATAATCGACAGTAGATTCACTGGTAAAAGATATATCATCAACAAACCTCTAATAAACAAGGGCTGATATTTGATGAATATCTCATACAAATTATGCAGTGAAACGACCTCACCTCGCGAGGCTAAAATCAAGGAAATTACTGCCGCACCAACCAAAATCACAATTGTCATCAAAGAACCAGCGATCATCGCGTGCCGACGAGCAATGGTATGGGCTATTCGCCAAGTAGGTTTTATTTCACGCATCCGCCACTTTTTCCTGAAAATAACTCAATGTCCTAAAACATTTCTGTAGGATAACGCTTCCGCGACATGTTGAGAAGCAATTAATTCTTGAGACTCCAAATCGGCAATTGTACGGGAAATGCGCAATAAACGATGGTAACTACGTGGTGACACCCCAAACTTTTCAATCGCTTCAGCTAACACCTTTTTGGCATCGCCCGTCAATTGACAGAATTCCTGAAGCCTATTTTGAGCTAAAGCACTATTGGCGCAGCCTTGCCGGCCTTCTTGAAGAGCTCGAGCCTGCTCAACCTGAAGACGAACTTCCGCACTTGTCGGACCATTGTTTTCACGCTGAACAAGCGTATTTGTTGGGACAGGCCTTACCAACACATGCAAATCAATTCGATCTAACATAGGGCCAGAAATTTTATTTTGATAGCGCTCTATTGTGGCCGGGCTGCAACGGCATTCATGTTGATGATCACCTAGATAGCCGCATGGACAGGGATTCATAGCCGCAATCAGTTGAAATCGCGCAGGATAACTCACATGGCCCGCCGCACGCGCAACCGTTATAACCCCGCTTTCCAAAGGCTCTCGCAAAGCTTCGAGCACATCGCGCCTAAACTCAGGCAATTCGTCCAAAAAAAGGACGCCACAGTGAGCTTGAGATATTAAACCTGGCTTGGGTATCTTTCCCCCACCCACTAAAGCAGCGCTAGAACTGGTATGGTGCGGCGCACAATAAGGCGCTTGGCGCCAACGTGACGCATCCACACCTCCGTATGCCAACGAATGAATAGCCGCCACTTCCAGGGCCTGAACCCGGGTAAGTTCCGGGAGTAAACCTGGCAAACAATGGCTCAGCAGCGACTTGCCGGTTCCGGGCGGGCCAACCATTAGCAAGCTGTGCGCTCCTGAAGCCGCTATAGCCAAAACACGTTTAGGTTGAAAATGACCGCAAACATCCGCCAAATCTGGGTAGGCCTGCATTACCACCACTGGCTCAGTATCCGGCTCGTGAAAACCCAAGAACTCCTTCCCTTGCAGATGCTGGCACAGTGCCAATAAAGACTCACAGGCGAAGACTTTATTGCCCTCAGGCAATATAGCTTCAGCCGCATTCTGAGGAGCCACCACCAAGGTTCGCCCCTTCTCACTGGCCGCTATCGCTGCAGATAGGATACCTGAAACCGGCCTCAGTTCTCCCGACAACCCCAATTCAGCTGCAAATTCATAATCATGCAACGCTTTAAACGGAACTTGTTGAGACGCCGCCAAAATACCCATGGCAATCGCTAAATCGTATCGACCGCCAATTTTAGGAATATCGGCTGGTGCTAAATTGGTTGTGATTCGCTTTCGAGGAAACTCAAACTGGCTATTCATTAACGCACTGCGAACGCGCTCCTTACTTTCATTGACCGCAGTTTCCGGCAACCCCACAATCGTGAAGCGAGGTAATCCGCCCGTTAAATGAGTCTCGACTATCACTTGCGGTGCTGTAATTCCCACTTGTGCTCTAGCGTAAGTTACCGGAGCTTGCATACAATTATTTTTTCGCAGATTTCTTCTTTTCAGGCGCTTTAACACCCAAATGTTTTTCCAACTCATCGACTTTTTTACGTGTTCGTTGCAGCACTGCTACCTGCGCATCAAATTCTTCACGAGTCACCAAATCCAGTTTGCCAAAAGCCGATTTCAAAATTGTGTGGAAATTTTTCTCAACATCCTGACAGGCCTCTTTAACTCCTTTAGGCAAAGCCTTCGCTAACTTCTTACTTAAGTCATCAAAAAAATGAGCATCAAACATAGCCTGCGCCTCCGTAATGGGTCATAAAATAAGAAGTTTAGATCAACTACAGAAAAAAGAATATCCGTAGTACGTAAATAACTCACAAAAAATCACAACACAATGTGGAAATCAATTTTATCAATACTAATTCTGATGTAACTTTTATAATCAAGCGTGGTATAGCGACGGCTAAATAAAACATTACCCCTAATCAAATTTTGATTAAGGGTAAGTTCTGATTTAAGACGATTATTATTTTACTGTTATAGCAGGAGCAGGTGAAATTCCTGAATCTTCCTTTGGATAATTTGAACCTAGATAGGCTTGCATTTGCTTGAAAATAGCTTTATCAAATTGACCAAGGTAATTAATAAAAACATTTAGACGTCTTGGATCGGCAGTAAAATCATAAGTATAACCCGCACCTTTCCATTTTAAGGTGTTTTGCATTGTTCCAGTCTTCTCCAACTCTTCGTTCGATGGAGGGTGTCGAAATACAACCGCTTTTATGCCGCCAAATTGTTTACCATCCCAACCCGTTTGACGAAGAACTTGAACAGAAGAGATTAAGCATGGCTCTTCAAGTTCTATCATTTTTAGGTCACCCTCATAATCTTCTGGCCCATCGAGACACATATCAGTAAATGATCGGAATTTCATTCATTTTCTCCCATTTTTTTCAAAGCATTAGACTACCATTAATAGTTTGAATATAGCAAGCTAGGCGGTGGGAGGCAGATCATTAAACAGCGTAATATTAGCACTTCGATAAAGATCAACCCAACAAGCACGACCTCCCCTATGAACCAAAGCATTAGGTTTCAATGCTGGATCGTTATCCAGCGATCCAGCGGGAATTTGCAATACTTTACCGCCCATAATTCGTGCAGGCAGAGAAGAGCCACACGTAGCACAAAATGTATGACTATGCCTGGTATTAGGAACTGAATATCTCCAATTCAAATGCAGATATTCAGGATTTACGGTGAAACAATCGGGCAGAAGAGGGGTAAGGGGTTAACTGAGGCTCTCGCTCAAAGCCTGGAAAGGCGAGACACTCGACTTACTCACACAATAACGTTAAGAGGTAATGTGGAATTGAGATTTGCCGTGTCGACCATACTTTTGAGCTGAAAATTGTAATTTTTGGGATTTACGGAGACGCTGCTGCTCTTCCTTAGGTAATTTCAAAAAGTCTGCACATTGCTGGGAGCAGCAGTGATTGTATTTTTCGGCGCAGGACTCACATTGAATAAAAAGAATATGGCAAAGTTCGTTAGCGCAATCAATATGATTATCCGATGTTGCGCCACACTGATGGCAGTGACTGATGACATCGTCAGTGATGCGCTCACCTAAGCGACTATCAAAAACGAAGTTTTTGCCAATAAATTTTGATGGCGTGCTTGTTGATTGCACTTCGTGCGCATACTGAATAATGCCACCATTAAGCTGATTGACGTCTTTGAACCCGTGATGTCTCAAATAGGAACTGGCCTTTTCGCAGCGAATACCGCCTGTGCAGTAGAGCAAGATTTTTTTATCTTCTTGGCCTTCAAGCAAACGCTTCGCTTCTGCGAGGAGCTCTTGCGAGCGTTCTACATCGGGAATTATAGCGTTTTTAAAATGTCCGACCTCAGTTTCATACTGATTGCGCATATCGACTACAATAGCGCCTTCATCAATAGCCTGGTTGAATTCTTGCGCACTTAAGTGCTTCCCAATATTAGACATATCATATTCAGAATCAGGAATGCGATAAGCAACTATTTCGTGTTTGATTTTGATAATCAACTTAAAAAAGGAGGCGCCTTCTTCAACGGCCAATTTAAAGGGGACGTCCTTGAATTGAGGACGTTGATTAAGCTTGGCGCGAAAGAGCTCAAGATTCTGTTCAGGCAGATTGATTTGAGCATTGATTCCTTCATGAGCAAGATAGACACGACCCAGTACGTTTAATTCACGCCACTCTAAAAACAGAGCATCGCGCAGAGCCTTTAAATCGTCTAATTTCACATAGCGGTAAAAAGACAATGTTTTACGCACAAAATTTTCTTGCGCTAACTCGCGCAATAACGTCGCCTTGTCTTTTTTGTTGTGTAATGTACTCATATATCAACCTCTCAGTGATAGCTGTTTCGCATTATCAGTAGTTTCGCAGTATAACATCTAAATCCACCACCTAACAATGCGGATAGCGTGAAGTTACCTTGTTGATTATGAAGGCTTCGCCTTCTAGTCAAAGTCAATTAATACCCATCAAGATGACTCATAGCATCAAATCGATATATTATTTACAATTGGTTGAGAACTCTTAAGTTTAGATTGGATATTGCAGATATCTCCAGCTATACAAAACACTTGACCCTCACGTTACGTCAAAGACAATAAGCAGATCTACTCACTATCACTAAACTTGCAGCGCCTCTTGAGCTGTGAGAGGTTTCATCAAATCAGTAAAAAAATTACACAAGAATTTTTAAAACATGATTTATAACAGCAAAAATTAATTCTTTGGAGTTTTTGTCCATCTATAAACTTAGTCATTTGTCATGACAATTTGAAAATATATATTTTTTTTGCTAAATAATATCATCAAAAATGCGAAACCTCTTACAACTCAAGACGCGACGCCTTTTCTATCCAGATTTTTGAGGGACAACCAAATCAGATACAGCCGCCTCTGTATTATTAATGATTTCGCCTGTTCGGGTTGTATTAAAAAAGAAAAAATTTCCACCTAACGCTTTTTTAAATGTACAAACTGGAAGATAAAAAACACCCAGGGTTAAAACAACCAATAATAAATTACCAAGCAATACTTTCCATAATTTTCGATGCTGCTCTAAAATTGGTTTCAAATTGAGGATATTCTGCTTACATTGTGCTTTGAATGCCTTCAGATTATTTTTTTCTGACATATCGCTATTACAAAAAACGGATATTGACCTGTTTAATGAGACTAGCAAATGTCTCGCAGTCTTAGCTTCCTCGAAATATCCTCGATTTTCTAATTCCGAAGCCTTGCGGGCAATTTGACATACCTGAGAAAGCACCTGATTCATATGCAATATTTTTGGATCGTTATTCTTGATCAATTCGAATAGATTGCTATACCTTCCAATCTCGTCATTAAATTCTTCAGCTTCACCTAAATGAGCCTGAAAATTATTATGACTATATCTCCCCAAACTAGTCCATAATTGATCTGTCAAAACGTCAAGATAATCGACATTTAAACTATAATCCCTGGCACTTCGTAATTCATTCGCTTTTGCGGTAACATCTGTAATTAACTTAAGAATGGTTCTATAGCTTTCACAAACAGCATTAAATTTCTCGAAATTCTCTTTTTGATAACCAACATCATTCTTGCTAAATTCGCTAACCATATTCTTAAATTTTCTTGTAACAAAAGGAACTATGGCAGCTCGTTCATCGCCACCGCGTTTTTTTAAAGCTGCAGTTTTATATCCAATACTATCTGCAATAGGGTTTGCCAAAGCGTTTATTTTCGCGATAAAATCATTTTTTAGAGAAATGGCACTTACTGCCTCAGAATGCACCGCGTTAAACTCTAATATTGTTAACTTTAATTCTTCTGATAAAAACAACTGTGGCAATAAGTATTGATACTTATCAAGTAATTTTTCTAACGCATTAAAATACCCGTTTTTAGCAGCATAAAATTTTGGAGCTTCTAATTTTAACTGTGGAGATTTCTTTTCAAAATCACTTTCAGACACTAAGGAATATTCTTGCCCCATCAAAGCCTCTACGTAAGACCCCTTGAGCATATTGGCCGATTCATCAAAACGGATTAGCCCTAAATCAACAAGTCCATTTGTAAAACTGGCAATTGCATCTTGATGAGCTGACTGACCCACCCACCTTTGGAACTCAGCCGGGTTCATTAATGGATACAAGAAGAATCCCAAGTTCGCTTTGATTAATTCTAATGCAGCCTTAACTTGCTCTTTGGCAATTCTCGCCTGTTCATGAGATCCAGGATTATCAAATCTTTCTAAGCCTCTCTTCATCTTATACCTCGATTTTATCAGTTTTAAACAGTCACTATATATTGGAATTAATACTATTATGATAACAAGACTATAACCCCCGAATCTTAACGAAATATTAATTAAACTGGCGGGCCCTAAATGAAAACGCCTAGCCTGAACTCATTTACCTACCGCAATATCCCAATTATCCCAAATTCGCCTTAAATCTGCTATAATTAGACTATTACAGGATTTGGGCTTAGCCAATCAAACCTGAACACACATCAAAAGGAGATAAACCATGAGCACAATGACCATCGTACTGATCGTATTAATCGGAGCTGTAGTCTACGGCATCATGACTTACAACACCCTTATTCGATTGATTGAGGCAGTTCGTAACAACCAAAAACAAATCGATATTCAACTGGATCGCCGGTATAAAGTTTTTGAATCGCTTATCAACGTGGTCAAAAAATATATGGATTACGAAAAATCAACTCTTAGTCAGGTAACAGAATTACGCACTAAAGCACAACAAGCTCATGAACAAGGCGATGAAAAATCTCGCATCGGCGCAGAAGATACAATATCGCGTATCGTTGGCGGAATTAGTTTTGTCTTTGAACAATATCCAGATTTAAAAGCAAATCAAAATGCCATACAACTCCAAGAAGAAATTGTTAACACTGAAAACAAATTAACTTTTGCAAAACAAGCGTGCAACGATAGCATCGAAACATATAACGCAACCAAAAAATCAGTCTTCCCATCAATGGTTGTTGCATTATTCCGAAGCAAATTGGATGTTCCATTTGAATACTGGCAATTAAGCCAACAGACTGTGGCTGAACAAGAAAAATACAAAGTGGAACTTTAATACTTCAGTAAATACTTTTGATTGCACTCTGAAAAATTTATTTTATAACTATAGCAGTATAGTTTTGGAGAGCGGAATGGCTGACGACATACATTCTTTTGAGCAGCATAGTACTAACTGGCGAGAATCCACACGCAAAAATTCTCGCAGAACATACATTACCATCGGTACTTTTTTTCTTATTTATGGCTGCATCGGATTATTAATCGATACCTATATGGTCAGTTCTCAGTATCCACTTGTCCCCCTCAAAATTATTGTGACGCACTTACTCACGTTGGATCCTTTTCCAATAGCAACCACTGCTCTGTTAATCATCGCCGCGATTGCACTCTGGGCAACCTTTGTTTTTCACGACAAATTAATGTTGCTGGGCACTGATTCTCGCGAAATTACTCATGAGACCGCACGAAGTCTCGAAGAACAACAATTGTACAACGTAATCGATGAGCTACGCATTGCAGGAGGTTTAAAATTTATGCCCAAAGTTTACGTCCTCGAGGCTAATTACATGAATGCTTTCGCCAGCGGTTACAGCGAAAAATCATCACTCGTTGCAATCACTTCCGCACTGCTCAACAAACTAGATCGCGCCGAATTACAAGCTGTGATGGCACATGAAATAAGCCATATTCGCAACATGGACATCAAATTAACACTGATGGCCTCTGTGTTAACAAATATTATGCTGATTGTAATCGATCTTCTTTTCTACTCGGTTGTCTTTGGTCGCCGCGATCGAGAAAGAAGCGATAGTCGATTATTTTTAATTATCATAATTTTGCGCTACACGCTTCCTTTAATCACAGTTTTACTTACATTCTATTTATCTCGAACTCGCGAATATATGGCTGATGCTGGCTGCGTTGAATTATTGCGCGATAATCAACCCCTAGCACGAGCACTATTAAAAATCCAGGGCGATACCGAAGCTAATGCTGATACACTCAACCAAGAATATGCTTCAACACCTCATGAAAATGTAAGACGCGCAGCGTACATTTTTGACCCAACAACTGCCGGAATTAGCGCACACACATTAAGCGGAATATTTTCTACACATCCTCCAATCGAAAAACGACTTGAAGCAATAGGATTTAGAAAAAGAAGCTCTAGAACTTAATATTTCAAATCAATTTCAAAATAATCGATAAACTTCATTAGATTTTGAAACAGCGGATTATCGCGATCATACTGAAAAACCTCAACATACACTTTTAGAATATAGAGATAATCAGGATGAGTGAGAATGGGCACCATTTTTTCTGCACGCTCACGATCAGCAGGATCTTCATAATTATAATCCTGAAAAAGTACCGCGGCCACAATCGCTGCTTTCGTTGCTTTACGCGCTGGATTCACTTGATAAAAACTCTGCATGCAAAATGTTAGCGCGCGATCTTTATCAAATACTAACCATTCTTCATAAAGCGATAAGGCTTCTTCTTGAGCCTTGCGCATATTAAATCCTTTGTCGCCATGCTGTGATTGTAATAGCAGCAAAAAAAGCAAAGTCGGCATTACTGCTTCAACATTGGCCCATGTACAATTACCTGAAATTTGTTCAGACAAAGGCATCGTCCCAACTACTCTCAACCCAAGCTGCTGAGGCAATCCTTCATCAATAGTGCGTTTATCTTGACGATTATAAATTAGACTTCGAATAAACTCTTTCGTGAGACGTTCTGGGTGCCCCATCTTAAAAATGATGACGGTTCCATGATCTCGCCCATATTCACCACGGTCACAACGAATCAAAAAATCACCGAAAGTAATAAAACAAATTGCGTGCCCAGAATAAATAACGGGTATCACCAGAGGAGTCCGATTAATTAATTTATCGATCTCTTCCTGATGCTCTTTCACATCGATCATGTAGTGCTGATATTTAATTAATCGTGAAGCCGCATACAGCGCATCAATAATAATATTAAAATGGTCAAAATAGAGTTTTAAATGCTTTGCCGCGAAATTATTTTTAAACTGCATCATTGACTCAACGACAAGCGCGAGCGTGAACTCTAAATAAAATCCTTCAAATTCAATTTCGACAAACGCACCTTCATAATCAATAACGTCTACACGTCCCTCTAGCTCAAATCGATGCCCCAATAATTTTCCATTAATAAAGTCTTGGGCAAAAGATAACATCGCTCCATATTGGTATAATAGTTTTTTTATTGGTTCATTATGACGAAGTAAGGGCATAACCAAAACTGACTGGCTCGCACGTGAGTATGCATTGGGGTTTGCACCTTTGCTCAAAAGCAATTTGCATAATTCTATGTTCCCATTGTCAGCAGCCCAGTGTAATGCGGTGCGCCCTGTAAGATCATCGAAATCAACTTTTGCCCCCGCATCAAGAAGAATTTTCGCTTTCTCGACACTATTAACAATTGCACATTGCACAATAGGGGTATAACCGTAATTATCGATTTCATCTAGCGTTGCGCCTGCACTTACAGCTTGAGCAACTAGATCGTCAGTTCCGTATATAATAGCGTCAGAAAGGGATTTCATGGTATTTACATCCCAACGTCAGGTTTAGGATTAAAACTAGGATTCAATTCTTTTTGCAACACTGGTTGCATTTTCAGTTCTGGAGAAGCTTCATTGACTCGCTCTTTAGCAGCGTCTTCACTGTACGCACTATTATTCGCAATGCTGGACAAATCTGAGCCCGCTCCGTCGGGTAAATTAGCAAACAATGGATGAGAATCTAAACGCAACCCCGTTGCAGCACCACCGCCTTCATCTTCATCACGATAGGGTTTTCGCAATTTAACTTTGCCAAATTTACTGTGCCCAATACCCAGCAACTCACTAAGTTTGCGTTTAAAATGGACTTTAATTTTACGTGCCATCGTTTTTCTGTCCCTACAATTTTGTAGCGTGTCGATCCATCAATGATGAAATAAACAATAATATAATTCCGAAACCGATGATCGACCATCCAGCAGCTGTTCGTAATTCTAATTGGCTATCAGCAAACCACAAACTAATTGTTGATGCCGCGATAAATGCCACTCCACTACCAAATAATAAACGTTTTAAAGGTGACTTGTGCAAAATTTTACTGGGAGGAACTGGTCTTGGTCCGACACGTAAAATATGCAAATGCTCTTGAATAGCACGATATACAAGATCCGGCATATCGGTTAATTTTTCTGCCCAACCTGGAGCTCGATCAATGACATTACGAGCCAATGCTTTGACTCCAATTCTTTTTTGCATCCAAGACTCAAGAAAAGGTAATGCTGTTGTCCACAGATCCAACTCTGGATATAATTGCCGACCTAATCCTTCAACGTTCAATAATGTTTTTTGTAAAAGCAACAATTGAGGTTGTATCGTCATATTAAAACGGCCTGCCGTCTGAAATAATCTCAATAATAATTTACCAAAAGAAATTTCTTTGAGAGGCCGCTCAAAAATGGGCTCACACACACAACGTATGGCCGCTTCAAAAGCATCAATACGCGTATCAGGCGGAACCCATCCCGATTCCACGTGCAAAATGGCAACTTGACGATAATCTCTTCTAAAAAATGCCAATAAATTCTCAGCAATATAGCGCTGATCTAATGGGCTGAGAGTACCCATAATACCGAAATCAACGGCTATATAATGAGGGCTTTCTGGATTATGACGAGAAACAAAAATATTACCAGGGTGCATATCAGCATGAAAAAAACTATCTCTAAAAACTTGCGTGAAAAAAATCTCAACGCCTGCTTCAGCTAATTTTTTAAGATCGAATTTTTGACTTCTTAACTGCTCAACATCCGAAACAGGAATACCATCAATTCGTTCTATCACCAGAATGTCACTACGACAATAATCCCAATATACTTTCGGAACGACTAATAATGAAGAGCCCGTAAAATTTCGTCGAAGCTGGGACGCGTTAGCTGCCTCACGCATCATATCTAATTCATCTGTTATTGTTTGTTCAAATTCAGCAACAACCTCTACAGGTCTTAACCTATAACCTTGAGACCAAAATCGGGTCGTCAATCGAGCCACAAAATACATCAGCGCAATATCATGTTTTATGAGCTTTAAAATATCAGGACGTAGCACCTTCACTACCACAGACTCTCCCGTTTTTAATTTGGCAGCATGAACTTGCGAAATAGACGCTGAAGCCAATGGGTTCAAATCAAATTCAGCAAAAACTTCGGAGGTCGGCAATCCATAGGATTTTTCAACAATTTTTTGCGCAAGCTCTCCTGAAAAAGGCGGCACTTGATCTTGGAGTTTAGAAAGTTCAGCAATAATATCGTCAGGGATAAGATCAGGTCGAGTCGATAAAAGTTGTCCAAATTTTACAAAAATGGGGCCTAGCGCTTCTAAAGCTAAGCGAATGGATTCTGCGTCACTTCGTGATCGATCCCTAAACCAATTCCAAGGATTAAAATAACTCAAAAATTGCCAGCGCTCTAAACCTGGCACTGTCAAAACCACACGATCAATACCATGTTTAACAAGAATGTATTGAATCGTCATTAATCGCCAAAATTGAATTATCCATTTCATCTCAAGATTCCTTCATAGTCGCTAATAATCGTTCCACTCGATCACGCAATTCATCGACATCAGACATAAAATCTTCTATTTCTTCACGAGGTGGTAATAGTCGCAACTCTTCTTGAATATAGTCTGCAGCATTTGATTGAAAACGTTGGGTGATATCTGAACCATAATCACTTATTTTTCGCACCGCGCTGCCCACGTGCTGGGCCACCTGATCTCCCATGGCCTGCGCAATTATTTCTTCCCAATCAATCCGAAACTTTTTCATCAACAATGTTAATCGATGAACCAAATCAGCATCACCTTGAATTTCGACACCTTGAGAATTATTTGACCATCCAAATTTCTGTTGCAGTCCTTGCATTGCTAAGGCGATAGGAGTTCCAATAATGACTGCATCCGGTTTTTTTTCTGAATTTAAATAACATTGCAATCCAGTGAATGTTGGCTGAAGATAAAAAGCAACATTCACTCCCTTCAATTCAACTTTAATTAATTTCCCTGCAAAAGAAGACAAATCTGATTTCACTTCAGGATCTAAACTCAAAATTTGACTGCTAGCCCAATCAAACAATGTATTTATCATGCTTTATGCCCTCTGTGCACTGCCACTACACCGCCAGAAAGATTGTGATAATCACAACGACTAAAATCAGCCTCTTTCATCATCGACAATAACGTTTCTTGATCAGGATGCATACGAATAGATTCAGCTAAATAACGATAGCTATCTGCATCGCGTGCAATTTTATCACCTAACCAAGGAAGCACAGTAAATGAGTACCAGTCATAAAATGAATTAAACCATCCTTCTGAAGGTTTAGAAAATTCGAGAATAATGCATTTTCCACCGGGTTTTATCACACGTAACATTTCGGACAGGGCTTGATCTTTATTGGTAACATTACGCAATCCAAATGCAATGGTAACACAATCGAAATGGTCATCATCAAATGGCAATGCTTCCGCATTCGCGATAACATAACGCACGTTATTTCCAACGCCAGCATTGATCAATCGATCCCTACCTTTTGCTAGCATCGAAGGATTGATATCTGTCATTAATACCGATCCCTTCTCGCCCACTTTTTTTGAGTGATCGATTGATAAATCACCTGTGCCTGCTGCCACATCTAATACAGCCTGACCAGGTCGAAGTGCACACAGATCTAAAGTGAAACGTTTCCAAAGACGATGAACACCAAATGACATGAGATCATTCATCACATCATAATGTTCGGCCACACTGTGAAAAACATCAGACACCCGATTTACCTTTTCGGAGACGGGCACTTCTTCAAATCCAAAGTGGGTAGTTTGTTGCTGGTCGTCGTGTTCTGTCATGACTCAATCCTACCACAAAAAGAGATTAAATTGACAAATACTAAAATGTGCTATAATTACAGACAAGGATATGAACAAACTTCATATTTCAGCTCTGGATGAGCGATGTGGCGCAGTAAGCGGTGTGATCCTGCAATGGGAGATTCATCATGAACAAGTTTCGACTATCCTCGATTTTGGCTATCATAGCGGTCTCTACCTTCGGTTATTATCATTGGCAGTCAGGCTCTAGCCAATCTAACGGCAGCCTTAATCCTGTCGTAGCACAGAATCAAGCTCCCCCTTCCAGTAATTTAACGGGGACGATTTCCTCAAATACTTCACCCACGATTGCAAAACGCGATGCGTTGCAAGTCAGCGAAAATCGCGCCACCAACAGCCCGAGCTTTGTGACTGCGCCCGAGGGTGAAATACTCTACAAAAGCGACCCCAAGGTCTCTCTTGCGGATAATGCTATGCAATTCTTTAAAGATAGGGGTGATATATTCGGCATGCAGAGCCCAAATGCCGAGCTAAAACCACTCAAAGTGGAAAAAGATGATCTGGGTATGCAGCACATTACCTACCAACAAGTTTACCAAGGTCTGGACGTTTTTGGCGCCAATCTGAAAGCGCATTTTAATCAAGAAGGCAATCTTACTGCAGTTAATGGTACCTTTGTGCCTAATATCAATCTGAACACCTTGCCAAATGTCTCAGAAGCAAATGCTATGGAGCGCGCGCTGAAATCCGTCGATAGAACTAGCGGTGCTACACCGGTTAGCAGCCAATTGCTCGTCTTTCGCGAAAATTTGGTCAAAGGCACGCCTGGATCAGACCGTCTCGCCTGGCAAGTTCTAGTGAGCAATGGCAGTAATGTAAAGCAAATGGTCTTTGTGGATGCGCACGCTGGTAAAGTGATCGATTCCATTTCAGCTGTTAATGATTCACTCAGCCGACGTGTCTATGACGGGGAATTTGCTGTACCCCCAGCTAACTATCCGCTTAATCCATTCTGGGTTGAAGGCAATGCATTTCCATCTCAAGGAACCTGCGTGGAGATGCCTGGATTTCCACCGTGTCATAATGAAGCGAATAGCGTGATTCAAACCACGAAAGAAACCTATAATTTCTTTTCCAAGACTTTTGGTCGTGATTCCATCGATGGTCATGGCTTAAAAATGGACGGAGTATTCGATATTTACGATCCTGATGTGTGCCCTAACGCTTACTGGGACCAAGAAAAGACAAATTTTTGCCCTGGCATTTCCAGTGATGATATCGTCGCCCATGAGTTTGGCCATGCGTATACGCAGTATACTGCTGGGTTACTCTATCAATGGCAATCGGGTGCGTTGAATGAAGCCTATTCTGACATCTGGGGTGAAACCGTTGATCAGCTGAATGGCAGAGGAACTGATTCACCTGACCGTCAACGTACCGATGGCAGCTGTAGCAAGCTGGCGGACGATGTTAACGTAGCCGGAAATAAAATTGGTGAGCTGAATATCGCTAAACCATTGAGTATCGCCGGCCCAGTGCACTCTGTGGCGGCAAGGTTCGGGCCAGTCATTAATAAAACTTTCAAAGGTGATATAAAAACCCTAGCTTCACCCAATGCGAATGGCTGTGCAGCAATTTCGGAGAATCTAATCGGGAAGATCGCTATGATCGACGATGACGATACTTGTGATAATATTGTGAAAGTCAAAAATGCGCAAAATCGCGGGGCGATTGGTGTGGTTATCGCCGAGGTGATTCCGGACAGTCTTCGTAATCTATCCGGTGTCGATGCAACGATCACAATCCCTGCGGTGCGAATCCCTCTCATTGAAAGTGCTGCGATCAAAGCAGCATTAGTGAGTGGACCTGTAAAGGGCAGTATTCAACCGGGTGGCAAAATCGTTGATAAATCTTATCGTTGGCTAAATGGGGAAGATTCTGCGTTCGGGGTGATTCGTGACGAGTGGAATCCAAACTGTAAAAACCATCCTGGCAAGGTCTCTGATCATGCCTACTGGTGCTTTAGTGGAGATAGTGGTGGTGTCCACCGTAACAGCGGCATTCCAAATCGTCTATATGCCCTTTTAACCGATGGCAGTAATCCGGGAGACGATCATGACAACGATTATCATTATTACAAGAATAAGCATAACAACGTCAAGGCAATTGGTTTGCTGAAAGCTGCGCATATTCACTTCAGGGCACTTAGCACCTACCTTGTTTCAACCAGCGGTTTCCCTGAGTTCGCTGATGCTTTGACACGCTCTTGCCAGGATTTACAAGGCGTTAAGTTGAAGGGTTTCGATGGCAAGCGTTCCAACGAATCCATCTCTAAAAACGATTGCAAACAAGTCGCAGCAGCAATCGCAGAAGTGGAGCTTCGCAAGTCACCACTGCAATGTAACTTCCAGCCGATATTGGCCAAAAATCCGCCAGCGCTATGCGGACCTGGATTGACCCAAACCAACGTGTTTACCGATGGCTTTGAAGGCCCTATAGCTTGGACAGTCAGCCACGAAGGTCAAACCCCCAGTGACTTCACTGAACGCGATTGGAACGTGGTGGCTACACTTCCTAATGCACGTACCGGTAAAGCTTTCTTCGGTCCTGACCCCAATATTGGTACCTGCGTTGCAGGTGGTTTAGAGCAGGTCGTGATGCATCTAGATAGTCCGCTAATTACGATCCCTGCAGGAGCGACTAACCTCAATCTAAGCTTTGATCATTACGTCGCCACAGAATTCAGATGGGATGGTGGTAACGTCAAAATTAGCGTCAATGGCGGGCCATTCCAAATCATCCAAGCAGCCGATTTTATTTACAATCCGTATAATGTGGTGCTATACGATCTGGCAAATGACACCAGCGATGACCCCATCGCAGGGCAACCTGCTTTCAGTGGCACAGATGGTGGCACTTCAGTAGGTTCATGGGGTCGTTCCATCATCAATCTTGCCCCCTATGGCGCAACACCGGGCAGCACTGTCCGTTTACGCTTTGACATGGGCAATGATTGTTTAGGCGGGGTCGATGGCTGGTACGTTGACGATGTGAACGTCTATCAATGTAAGCCATAATTAAATCGGTGTTAAATCACCACCAAAAGGCATCGATGCAATATCGATGCCTTTTGTTTTAAGTCTTTTGAATAAACAACTAACAATTTAAAATATGACGACATTCCCCTTCGAAAAGAAACCGATCCCTCTTTAATTACCTAGAAAATTCCGTTATCATCGACCGATCTTTATTCAACTACACTGACAAGGATGCATCATGGTAGCAAGGATTTGCAAATATTGCCTCTCAGCCACATTGCTGGCTACTGCAACAATGACCACAACCGCAATGGCTGATTATACAGGCACTGGCTGCACAATAGGCAAAGTGGCCGATTTTATTTACCCACCCAGCAACTGCGCCTATGATCGCGCAGCTCCGGCAATGCACGGGCCATTTCAGCTAACAATCGATTATGCCGATAGAAGTGGCTGGACCATCGACCCTAAATACATCAATGAACTGGGTCCTAGAGATGCGCTTTCACTAGAATTTGCTTTCGGAACTAAAGTATTTAGAGCCGCATCCACATACGGACGGGCGCTAACCAATGATGTGTTTTTCAAATTATCGGCCGAATATTTTGCTCAACAACCCACCTTTAACTTTATCTCTGGCGATATCGATCAATGGATGGGGCAATGGGACTTTGGCGGTGATTTACAATATCGAATTCATGGCCAACTCGGAATCGATAGTTTTCATCTAGGATTACAATACATAAAAGCGCAAAACAAAGGCCTCCCCAATCTGCCTTTCGTTGGCGGAACTGATGTTCGCAATCTCGTCGGGGGCACTGAAGTCGGAGCAGCTTTAGGTGTGCGAATTCAGCCGTGGGCTTCAGGTTATTTTGATCTCGATCTCTACTATGATGAAAATAATTATAAGCGAACGTTCCAAAAGGACGATGACGCTATAGGTTTTGGTGCTGGCGCTGCCTACCACCAAAATATCGGTGAAAAATTCCAATTTGTTATTTCCGGGATGGATCGTCGACCTTACTACGAATACGAAGTAGGCGTTAAATGGATCGCTCGACATTCTATTGGTTCATTATTAGAACTGGGCACCTTTTTCTCAACAAACGGCGGTGATACATCATTTGGCAAGGAAAATCGCCTAGGTTTAGGACTGTTCTATAGTTGGGGCGGTGATATGTATAGCGCACCAGTTGTTTATAATGATCCGTTAAACCGTGGATTACGACAAGAAATTGTGGACTACACTAACATCCCAGCCGTAAGACCTCCGCAAATCCTGGTAACCAGTGATGAAGGTACTTTCCCTTAAGATTGATTGTAATGTTTTCAAAGTAAGGGGGAATTTAATTCCCCCTTTTTATATTTTCAGCTTGATTCAAAATCAACAATAAATAGAAAAATAACGGCTAATCTAATCGAATTTCAATACGTCGATTATCACCACTACCAAACACTGTATGATCTGTGGCGACTTGTTGACGGTTAGACTCACCCGTAACAGTCATGAGCTCTTGCGGAATTCCATAAGCCCACAATTCAGTAGCAACGGCCCGAGCTTGTTGTAGCGATAGATCCTCACGACGTTTATCTTTAAATACATTATCGACATGACCTGAAATTGTTATTCGTTGACATCGGCAGTGCTCAAGTAATCTTACAACCCAAGACAGTGTCGCATACGCCCCCGGTTCAAATTCCACACTATTTACTTTGAAAAAATTATCCGTTGAAAGAATCATGCGCGTTTTATCACCCACACGCACAACTTGCACGCCACGCTGTCGTAGGTTGTAGACCATGTAGTCAAAATCGTGGCGTTGCCACATATTTAAGCGAAAAGGCGTGCCTACACCCACTGTCTCGTGAGCCGGATAGCATCCTGATATCCCACCAGCAACCAACAGGCTACACGCAAGAGCCACTAATCGTCTTCCTTGAGTCATAAAGATTCCTTCCCTCAAATAGTAAAATAAGTAGGCAAATAATATCATACTCTCCAAATTGGCGAAATGGGGTCAGATCTCTTATACTGCTCTTCAATCTAAACCTGCTATTCGGAGATATCGTATGGAAAGCAAAGAAGCTCTTTCGAGCACTGCAACTTGGCAAGATGTGCTAGCAGGTGAAAAAGAAAAGCCCTATTTCACTGAGATGATGACGTTTTTGAATCAAGAAAAAGCAAAGGGAAAAATAATTTACCCACCGACTCAAGATATTTTTAACGCAATCAAAACAACTCCTTTTGATAATGTAAAAGTGGTCATTATTGGACAAGATCCGTACCACGGTCAGAATCAAGCACACGGATTATGCTTTTCTGTGCGAAAAGGTGTTCCACCACCTCCTTCATTAGTTAATATTTTTCAAGAATTACACTCTGATCTTGGCACACCTTTTCCCTCTCATGGAAATTTACAAAAATGGGCAGAACAAGGCGTTTTATTACTCAATACTGTGCTCACTGTTGAAGCGGGGAATGCACATTCTCACGCAAAAATTGGCTGGGAAACTTTTACCGATCGCATCATTAAAGAACTCAATGATAGACATCAAGGATTAGTTTTTTTACTTTGGGGTTCACATGCTCAAAAAAAATGCGAATTCATTAACCCCACTCGACACTTTCTTCTCAAAGCAGTACACCCTTCACCACTTTCCGCACACCGCGGTTTTTTAGGCTGTAAACATTTTTCAAAATGTAACGCCATTTTAGAACGACAAGGAAAGCAGCCTATTGATTGGCAGCTCGATTAATGATTTGCAAAAAGAGCATGCACCTCGGCTTCTGAGAAAGCATATTCGTTATTGCAATACTCGCATGTTACCGTGAGTTTTTTGTATTGATTTAAGAGTTTATCGGCTTCTTGTTGTCCCATCACTAAAATGGCCCCCTCCATTTTCGTCATATTACAACTGCAACGAAATTCCACAGGCTTTGGCTCAAACATCCGCAAATCATAATCGTGATATAAACGACGTAAGAATGTTTGATCATCTAAATTAAGTAGCTCATCTTCAGTGATGGTATTAGTGAGAATTACAATATCGTCCCACAGTAAATTTATACGCTCTTTATCATCTTGATCTTGCCCCACTTGCTGAATTAAAAGCCCAACTGCATATTGAGAATTGACAGCCAACCATAAACGCGTTTCTAACTGCTCAGATTGTGAAAAATAATGCTCCATTACTTGCGCAACAGGTTGATGACTAATTTTGACAACACTTTGATAAACTTCCACTTGATTATCGGGCTGTACTATAATAACTAATTGACCATTGCTTAGGGTTTCTTTTAAATCTTCAAAACTAGAATTTTCTTCCCATTTCGCTAAACCACGAATATGCAAATGATTATTACATTTAGCAACCAGCATCTGCAATGGACCATCTTGACGCATTTGCATCGTCGTCTGACCTTCGTATTTTAATGTCGTCGACAGCATGACACTTGAGACTAATGTTTCACCCAGAAATTTTAACACGAAAGAGGGGTAGTCTCTTTGTTGACTAATAGTATTAAAACTTTTTTCCAATCGGACAATTTCACCGCGAATAGGGCTACCCTCAAATATAAAACGCTGTACATAATCTTTTTGCATATCGATTCCACTTCTCTGTTAATCTGAAACAAACTCGGTGTTTCTCACAGTAAATTTAAGATCTCTAATAATCAGACAAATCAAGGCAAAGAATGCCCACAGTGCCAAATAAGATATCAATACCATTTTTGGCGCATGCGTTTTCTGAATGAGAAACGTTACAATAATGGGGCCTACCCCACCAATAGCTGCACCACCTATATTATATCCAAAAGCTGTCGCTGAATAGCGTATAGATGTAGGCACTAGTTTCGGCAAATACGACGTGAGCGGACCATCAAAAGCCCCTAAAAATACCGTAAGAAAAACGACACTTAACAAAAAGAAAGTAAATGACCCTGAAATAAATAACATCATTAAAGAAATAAAAAGCGTACTAAAACAGGCAAGCATCATGGTTTTCCATTGTTCAAATCGATCAGATAACCAACCAAATATCAAACAAGCTGATGCCTCCAAGCACGTCAATATTATTGTAAATTGAAGACTATGATTTGCAGCCATTGCAAATTCTTTTTGAAGATAGCTGGGCATATACACCAATAACAAATAAGAGGCAGTGCCCATATACGCTGAGCATATAATATTTACAAAAACCGAAAACTTATGATCTTGAAGAATAGTGCGCATTGGGAATCGTTGAATAGTTTCTTCTGTGAGTAAATTTTCGAATTCTAGGGTTTCAGGCAAATTACGACGCATGATCCAACCTACAATACCCACCACTGTCCCTGCAATGACAAATGGAATCCGCCAATTCTGACTGCAACACAATGCCAGCAAAGAGGCTGCTAACATACCTAAACCGCAAGAAAAAGGCGTCAAAGATGCCAACAATCCCGAATTAGCCCAACGATTTTCTACACAATAAATACTACAACCATTGTATTCTGCACTTATCGATAAACCTTGAATTATTCTACACAATAACAACATCGCGGGGGCCATCCATCCCCAAGCATCATATCCAGGCAATAATCCAATCCCAACGGTAGGCAATGCCATCAAGAGAATGGTGTAAGGCAATATTTTTTTACGGCCAATCCGATCAGCAAAATGACCAAACACCAGAGCACCCAAAGGCCGGACCAAGCAGCCTATTGCAAATACACTCCATGTCGCCAACCATTGAATCTGTGAAGAATAAAGAGGAAAGAATTCATGACTGATAATCACTGCAAAATAACCGTAAAGTGTATAATCGAAAAACTCCAAAAATGTCCCTAACGTGCAGGATATAATTAGTGACCAAGAAGGTTTATTTGCCGTATGCATTATTCATCTCGATTCTATACGAAAGGCCATACTATGCCATATTAGGGGCAATCTTGCCAATTTGAATTTTTATCCAAAATCCACCATCAAATATCTTAGGGAAAAGGCTTAATGTGTTGAGCATAATAGATTTTGGTTATGAGCAGCCCTTGATTTTCAAATCATTTTTGGTTAAAAATATTCGCTTTTTAATTATCACACAAGGAGATATTATGAAAAAATTCGCTGCTATCGCCACGCTCACTCTCAGCTTACACAGCCCTTACATTTTTGCTCAAACCGTTGAGAATCTCCTCCCTGAAGAACGCAATTCCATTCAGCTTTTTGAAAAAGTTTCTCCGCTTGTTGTCAACGTACATCGCTTACAAACAGTGATGACACAATCATTTGAGACAATGGATATCCAATCAGGAATGGCTTCGGGATTTATTTGGAATAAAGATGGCTATATTGTGACGAATTTTCATGTTGTACAACAAGGCAATAAATTTGCAGTGACCTTACAAAAAGGACGCACAGTTACAGCAAAAATTGTAGGCGCGTTCCCTCGAAAGGACATTGCAGTATTAAAAATTGAGGACGCTCAAACACTTAAGGATTTAAATACAAATGGTTTTGAACATTTCGGTATTGCAGATTCTTCCAAGTTAAAAGTAGGTCAAAAAACATTTGCGATTGGCAATCCCTTCGGCCTTGATCGCACACTCACATCAGGAATCGTTTCTGCAGTGGGGCGAGAAATTCCCGGAATAGCAGGAAAAATTCACAACATGATTCAAACAGATGCCTCGGTAAATCCTGGAAACTCTGGGGGCCCTTTGCTTGATAGCAACGGTCAATTAATTGGTATGAATACTATGATTTTCTCAACAACCGGAAATTCAGCAGGAATTGGTTTTGCCGTGCCCTCAAACGATATTTCTCGTATCGTCGAGGCATTAATTAAAGAGGGCAAAATCAAACAAGCAGGAATCGGCGTTCAGGTCTTCAGTGATATGATTGCAGAATCCCTCAACATTAAAGGTGTAATTGTTAGCACTGTAATGCCCGGATCTGCAGCAAAAACGGCAGGCCTAAAAGGCACCTATCGTGATGACGAAGGAAATATTCATCTTGGCGATATTATTACCGAAATCAACAGCCAGCCCGTAAAAAGTTATGATGACCTCAATAATGTTATGGAGAAAGTTAAAATAGGTGAGACAGTTACGATAAAATATGTTCGCGACAAAAAAGAAAATAAATTAAATTTAAAAACGCAAGAACTGAACTAACTTGCCAAGAACAAGGTGTCAGCTCTAAGATTAATACCTAATCAAATATATTGTTTAGGTATTAATCTTAGAGCTGACACCTTACCTTATATATCCAGCCAAAGTTGAGTCCCCACAGTTCCGCCACGACTGCGTCGACGCATCAATCTTTTACGTGAAGTTTTTTCGAGCTCATTGAGAGGAATTTTATTAAACATAATAGATAAAATAGACGCAACAGCATCACAACCTGCAGCATCCAAATCAATTCGAACCACACGACAATAGGCACTTAAACTCCGAAAAATGTCAGAGGCTTTTTGAGGTGCCGTTTTAATCCGATAATCTTCGTATGAAAAAAATTCTGAAATCATTAATTGTTCAGCGTGTTCAGCCTCTAATTCTTCGAGCAGTATCGCTTGTCTCACCGTTTTAGTCCAAGAGATTGAATCAACATAAGGCTTTAATCGATCACGCAAACGACGCAATGGCATCACTACGCGTTCATGCCAGGGCCTGATGCGTAACAATAATTCGCGCACTGTTGTTTGATTAAATGCGCCTTGGCCATTAAAAGCATACCAACAAAAATACAAAATCACATTGGCGTTTAATCCAAAATGATATTGCAACAACATTAGCGCCTGCTCAACTTCCTTCTTCTTGTAAAGTTGTTGTGAGAAGGTCCAAAAAGGATGATTAGGGAGCGTGTCACTCACCCTCAAGTTCATTTGAATTTCCATTTATTTATTGACTACCTTTTGTTGGTGTTGTTGGTAGAAAGCCACCAAACCTTTTGTTGAAGCATCAATTTCTTGATCCTCACCCAAAATCGCCTGGAGGATATTATGAGTTAAAGATTTACCTAACTCAACTCCCCATTGATCAAATGAATTAATTCCCCAAACAATGCCCTGCACAAATATTTTATGCTCATAAAGCGCCAGTAAAGCACCCAGTCTCTGAGGTGACAATTGATCAAAGGTAATAGTATTACTGGGTCGATTCCCAGGAATCGCCTGATGTTTTGAGAGTAAATTTGCAGTTTCTGGTTCCACGCCTTTATCAGATAATTGCTTTAAAATATCCGCTTCATTATGACCGTACATTAACGCTTGGCTCTGACTCAAACAATTAGCCACAAGATGTCTATGGTGATCACCCAACTGATCATGCGATACCATTGGCACAATAAAATCAACTGGAATTAACTGTGTACCTTGATGTAATAATTGATGAACTGCATGCTGACCATTACTGCCTGTTGTCCCCCAAATTACTGTCCCAGTTTGATAGTCAACAGCTTCACCATTTTGACGGCGATACTTTCCATTACTTTCCATTTCAGCCTGCTGCAAATAAGCAGGCAATCCTGACAGTAATTGCTGATAAGGCAAAACGGCATAACTGCGTGTGCCAAAAAAATTAATATACCAAATACTGAGCAACGCCAAAATCACAGGTAAATTTTGATGTAATGGCGCTGCCGCAAAATGCTCATCCATATCTTGAGCGCCCTGCAAAAATTCTCGAAAATGAGCCGGGCCTATTGCAATCATTGCAGGTAATCCGATCGCCGACCAAATTGAAAAACGACCACCCACCCAATCCCACAAAGGCAAAATGTGGTCGGGTTCAATACCGAAATCCATGGCTCGTTCTAGATGGCTTGTAATCGCTATCATATGTCGCGACAACGCATTTTTGCCCAGTGTTTTTTGCAACCAAGCTTTAGCTGTAGTGGCATTAAGCATGGTTTCTTGGGTCGTAAAAGATTTTGACGCTATGATAAATAAAGTGCGCGCGGGGTGAAGTTTAGACAAGACCGATTCAATATGCACACCATCAATATTAGAAACAAAATGACAGTGAATCCCCGCATCATGATAAGGTTTTAACGCTTCTGTCACGAGAGCCGGCCCTAAATCAGACCCACCTATACCTATATTAACAACATCAGTAATGTAATATCCCGTCGCACCTAACCAATCCTTTAAACGTATTTGATCTGCGATTGTGCTCATTTGATTGAAGACATCTCGCACATCCGGCATCACATCTCTTCCAGCCACTTTAAAAGACGAATCTTGTGAACAACGTAACGCGACATGTGCAACAGAGCGATCTTCGGTGACATTCTTAAAATTACCCACAAATAATTCTTTGATCATTTTGGGAACATCACATGCCAAAGCGAGGTCACATAACAGATTGATAGTTTCCTTGGTGATCCTATTTTTTGAGTAATCCAGCAACAGACCCGCAGCATGTACTGAGAAATGCTCAAAACGTTGCTGATCACTTTCAAATAATTTGCGCATGTGAACATCAGCAATGGCATGATAATGCGCTTCCAATGCCTGATATTCAGGTAATCGATCAAAAACCATTGTTGTTCCTTGAGATCTAAGTCAAGTGCTTGTAGTGGGCCCGATCCTACTGGATAATGACCTTATTGACAACCTCATCGGCCAACCCTTTTGAGGTCATTAGCTCGTTCTAGACTGCACAAGAGGACCACTATGTTAACGTATGAAGATCGTATCTCACACTGCACAAACCCTGTCGCCAAAACACTTTTAGCATTAATGACAGAAAAAAAATCCAATTTGTGCGTAAACCCCGATCTAACAACCTGCGATGAAGTACTTTCAATCGCTGACACAGTGGGTCCTTCAATCTGTGTACTTAAAACACACGTGGATATCATTAATGATTTTACTCCCGCATTTATTACAGAACTTCAGCGCATCGCAACTAAACACAACTTTCTTATTTTTGAAGATCGCAAATTTGCTGACATCGGAAATACGGTGAAATTACAATATGAGCATGGAATCTACCATATCGCTGACTGGGCGCGCATTACCAACGCTCACACCTTACCCGGTCCAGGCATAATCGACGGATTAAAAAAAGTAGGTCTTTCAAAAGGAAATGCGCTACTCCTACTCGCTCAAATGAGCTCAAAAGACAATTTATTCACTCCGGACTATATTCGTCAAACAATGACAATGGCTGAGCAAAACAAAGATTTCGTGATCGGATTTATTGCCCAACAACGACTATCAGACGCACCTTATTTTATATATTTTACACCCGGCATTAAATTAGAAGCTGGCAATGACGCTCTCGGTCAACAATACAACACTCCCGAACATGCTATTTTAAAAAATGGCGTTGATATCATCATTGTGGGCCGCGGAATATTTGAAGCAGAAAATCCTGCAAAAGAAGCTGAAATTTATCGGGAAGCCGGCTGGAATGCTTATCAGGAAAAACTAAAACTGTTGTAACTCTTTTTTTGGAGGCAAGGATGCACGATAAAGTTTTTGACACATCAACTAACAAGACGTTTTTAGGACACCCTAAAGGCCTGTACGTTTTATTTTTTACAGAGATGTGGGAGCGATTTTCCTATTATGGCATGCGCTCTTTACTCGTGTACTACATGATCAAACATCTACAATTCACTCAAGAATATTCTTCAAACATTTACGGACTCTATACTGGATTTGTTTATTTTACGCCATTATTTGGCGGCATACTCGCAGACCGTTGGCTAGGGCAACGTCGCACCGTCATAATAGGTGCAGTGTTCATGGCTATGGGACATTTTTTTATGGCCTTCGAATCGCTGTTTTATCTTGGCCTGTTATTTTTAATTTTAGGAAATGGCGCATTTAAACCTAATACAACAACGCAAGTGGGCGCACTTTATTCTGCAGATGATCCTCGACGCGATCGAGCTTATAGTATTTTTTATATGGGCGTGAATCTAGGTGCTTTTTTTTCACCTCTAGTCTGTGGAACATTAGGTCAAAAAATTGGATATCACTATGGATTCGCAGCAGCTGGCTTTGGAATGGTGATCGCACTGATTGTTTATCTTTCTGGGCAAAAACATCTCGCACCTGATCTTATTATGCAAAAAAAATACGCCACCACCCCGCAAAAAAACGAACCATTATCACATTCAGATTGGTTAAAATTAGGCGCCATTTTTTGTGTGATGACTTTAAACATCGTTTTTTGGAGTGTTTACGAACAGCAAGGCAACACATTAGCGCTTTGGGCAGACGCTCAAACAGACAGAATTTTCTTCGGTTGGGAAATGCCTTCGTCTTGGTTTCAATCTTTCAATCCCTTGATGATTTTTATACTCATTCCATTATTGAACATGATTTGGAGCTGGCAGTCCAAACATAAAAAAGAACCTCACTCTGTTGCTAAAATGGGCATAGGCTGTATTTTATTATCCAGCGCATTTTTGATCTTACTCATCCCTGCGCATGAACTTTCGATTTATCCAAAAGCTAGTTTAGGCTGGTTAGCCGCTTGTATTTTTGTTCTCACAATCGGCGAAATTTATATCTCACCCATTGGACTTTCACTCGTTTCAAAATTAGCCCCTGCAAAAATTGTTTCTATGATGATGGGCGTTTGGTTTCTCTCCAGCTTTTTCGGAAATTATTTATCCGGCTATCTAGGCACCTTCTGGGAAAAAATGCCCAAGGAACAATTTTTCTTACTCATGTCTGGATTAGCGCTTTCAGCCGGCCTCGCATTTTTTGTATTATTAAAGCCATTAAGAAAAGCGATGGGTGATAGTAGATAGAAAAATTTCGATGGATCCAAATTAAAACAAATCGCAAATCATTGGCAAATAGAATTTTCACATTAGCTATGCCCGTCTTGAGCATACACTGATTATTTGATTGTCATCTTAAACTCTCAGTTGACAATACAGGATATCATTTCGTCAATCGATATCATCGGCCTCATACTACATACCATTAGTTTTTGATAGTTCAACTTGTCGTATTTCATCTATCAATAAACCAACATTCTCACTAGTGATACCTTCGATTTCAAACTGCTTGAATATAGCAAATTCAACATCCATTATGGCTTTACTCTCCTCATCAACACCTAACGGCGTGTTTGGAAACTCTGGCATTATGTAAAAAAAAGAAGGCTGGATAGCATCGCGCGACGGAAATAAGATTTTTAACGAACTAACATGCCCTGCTCCTATGAAGATAATCAAATTTTTTTCATGTTTTTCTGAAGCAGTAATTATATTATCTACAATTTTATTATTACGTGTACGCTCAAGCTCTTCTGATCTTCTCTCAAGATCAGCTTTCTTAGTTTTATCCATTTCGATTCGAATTTCATCACGTAACATCCCATCTTGATTCATTAGTTCACTAGAATCAATACCTACGGCTATACATTTTGATTCTTTTATTAAATCAGACATTTCAAGATGTCTACGTCTACTTTTACAAAGCGTTAAACTCATTAAAACTTTCTTTTTAATTTGTGCTTCAATAGGAGTGTTGATTTTGTCAAAGAACGCTCGATCTCTTTGCCGAAGTTGTTCTTCTGTCATATTCATAAAATCAATCAAAGTAACTTTAGACGTTTTATTCAAGAACTTCGATAAGTTATCTTCATATTTTAGTAGATCAGCTTTGGCGGAAGCCACATCTTGATCCAAAGTATATTGAGAGTCGTATTCACAACCTACCATCCACTTTTCTGCATCTAAAAATGGTAAGAGTTGTCTTAAGATTTTCGTTTGATTTTGATCTCTATGCCATGTACCAATCAAAATAACTTTTTTCATGATTGCTCCTTCATTAAGTTAAAATACTGAGTATTATTTATCATAATCAATTACGGTTGTAAATGATCTACTTTAGATAGTAAATTTCAATACTTTTCATTTACTCTTGAACGCACTCAACTTTTAATCAGAATACTGAAAGTAGTTTTCTCATTATTATCAATGACATTATTATAGTTTTCATAATGACTCCATATTTCTTCAAAGATGGGTTTAAAAACCTCATATGAAATATTCGGGCAAGTCGTTTACATCTGTACACAAGTATGCCGCCTGTTTGTTTCAGAGGTATAGTCCAGAACTTGATTTTTAAACACTTTGTCAGTAAGCATTTTAGACTAAGTCGCAACCTTTACGATTAAATACTATAGAAGAGATCCCTTTTATTTAACCTATACCAGTAGATAATATATCCATTAGAAATTAAATATGGCTTTACTTGGCGTTTATTTCCATGGAGCATTAACAACTCAAGATACGACAATCCTAGCGACAATAATTCTCTATCAATTCGGCATTACCCCTTCACCACGACTATAGAGATCGCGTTTCGGTGGGTTAGCCTTCGCAAATCAGCTCCCCTCCTTTTCGACCAATAAATGACTGAATAGATTCCATAAGCGTTCATTTACGCACTACACCCTCAGATGGCTGTAGTGTAATTATTTACCTCTTAGAAGCCTTACGCAAGAATTGGAATTGAGGTTATTGCCTAAGTTAATTATCAGATACTAACTTACGCATGAATCGAAAATAACTCTGTTGCGTAAGAGCATTTTATATGCCAGTAAAAGAGCCTAATATCGGCATAGTCAGGACTAGGACAGCAGTCAGATCTTGCTTGGCTAATTAGGTCTGTTCTCTGACTTAATGAATCTAATAATGACACCCCCCGCCTATATTTCTGCCATTTATAATAAAAACAATATGACAGTGTTGCTTTGTAGCAAAACTGACATTTTGTCTCATGATAACAATATTGACCTAAAAGAGAGAGTTGCTCATGTATCAAAGGCTTGCAAGCAAAGACTTCCCAGCAGAGGATAGTTGCTAATCGTTTAACTGTTAACTATACTAATCGTTAGACAATTAGGTAGAAGGGATGTATCTTTGGACAATCTACAAATCAATCAGGCCCTTATTGCTGGGGACATCAGCACCCCCGGTGTATTACCTCATCTTGATGGTCTTAAAACTGTCCAATATGTGTTTGAAACTGACTTCGGCTTGGACTCTCTACCTAACGAACCTGGCGTGATTATGGTCAGAGGGCCTCGTCAATATGGTAAAAGCACATGGTTAGAGCAACAGATAGCCAACACTATCAAAGAATTCGGCCCTGGTAGTGCATTATACCTCAATGGTGATGAAATCATCGATCGCACATTTTTAACAAAAGAAGTAAGAGTACTGATTCAATTATTCAATCCCAAATCAAAAGTTAAACGATTATTTATTGATGAGATTACTGCAATAGAACAGTGGGAAAAATCAATAAAGCGCTTACTTGATGCAGGAGAATTAAAAGATATCCTACTCGTTACAACAGGTTCCAAAGCCTCTGACCTTCGTCGTGGTAGCGAACGATTACCCGGTAGAAAAGGAAAATTAAATCGAACCAATTATATTTTTACACCTATCTCTTACCAAGAATTTTTGAACAAATGTTCTAAAAAGTTCAATAAAGAGTCTCTATTAACCTATATTTTATCAGGCGGATCCCCTGTTGGAATAAATGCAATCGCAGAAACTGGTCGGCTACCTGATTATGTTATCTCAATTATCAGCGATTGGATTCTGGGGGAATTTACCGCAACAGGTAGATCACGCTCAAATCTCTTAGCTGTTTTAGAAACCTTATACCGCATGACAGGCAATCCTGTTGGACAAGCAAAATTAGCACGTGAAAGTGGCTTATCAAACAACACCATGGCGCAAGGCTATATTGATTTATTAAGAGATCTTCTGACAGTAATTCCTTCTTTTCCACTTGATACACAACGTGACATCACTCTATTTCGAAAACCTTGTAAATACCATTTTATCAATTTATTGGTTGCAATTTGTTGGCATCCGCAAAAACCTCGCACGGTAAATGATTTAATTCACTTAGACTCAGGCTTAGGTGCAATATATGAATGGACCGTTGCACAAGAATTATGGCGTCGCACTTGCATATCCAGCTCACATGAGTTATCTGAACATATGAATTTCTGGCAAACCAGTGATCATGAAATAGATTTTGTTCTTCCCGAAATACCACTTTACCTCGAAGTTAAATCAGGAAACTTTCATCCCACGAATTTCATTTGGTTTTTGAAAAGTTTCATCAAAGGCAAGCTCATAGTAATCAATAAAAATCGTTTTGAAACAGAAAGAATTATCGGAATTACACTCGAAGATTTTCTTCTATCATCAAATTAAAGCTGAAAGATTCCTGCTGCTATGCAGGAACTTTTCTGTGTGATCTAACGAATCATGACAGATTCAGGATATAACTCCATGGCAATTTGAATTGCCTCTGCATTTTCCTTCTTCATACATCCATAAATTTCTCTGAGCCCTGCTGACGTAAAAGAGGGATCTGGATTAGATATTTTTGATAAGTCTTCAAAGAACGCTTTGCGTACACCTGAAGTGGCTATAATTTGGCTGTTTACTGTTATTAAATCTTTGACGCGATTCAATAGGCCCATGGCAGAATCGCTCCTCCCAAATATTTGCATAGAATAGATGATCAGATCACCTAGCTTTTTGAGAGCCATTCTAGGCTCTTCCTTTGCATCCAGTGTGACACGATGGTTAAACTGTGCTGGTAATTGAATTCCTATCTTATGCAGTTTATTTTTAATTATTAGCAAGACTTGCTCAAAACCTTTTTGATCTCGATCCTTTAGGCCCTTAGAGTATTCCAACAAGTCTTTTTTGGCTTGCTCAATGTCTATAACAGGCTGCTTGAGCAATTGATCCAGTAATTCAAGTGTGTAAGTCGGTTTTTCATTATTAAAAAACTGCATAATACCTCCAATAAGTAATCTTAAAAAGCAAGTAATGATCGAATTTTGCTAATTGTAAATCAATAAAGATTGTAATTCAACTGGCTGAATTTGTCAACGCACCCCCTTCTCCTTCCTCCTATAGTTAGGAGCTGTTATAATGAGAAGTTGATCGATGATCTATTGGGAGCAAATTGTGGAAAAACCTAAGCATTTTATACAGCAAATTATTGAAGAAGACATCAAAAGCGGCAAACATGGCGGTAAAGTCGTCACCCGCTTCCCACCTGAACCCAACGGGTACTTGCACGTAGGGCATGCCAAATCCATTATTTTGAACTTTGGAATGGCCAAACAGTACAATGGCGTCTGTCATCTGCGGTTTGACGACACTAATCCCATGAAAGAAGAAATGGAGTTTGTTGAATCGATCAAAAATGATGTGAAGTGGCTGGGTTATGATTGGGGCGACAAATTATTTCATGCTTCAGATTATTACGATCAATTGTATGATTTTGCCATCGTATTAATAAAAAAAGGGCTCGCATATGTTGATAGCACAAGCATCGATGAAATGCGTGATCAACGTGGCACGCTGACAAAACCTGGCGTTGAGAGTCGCGATCGAAATCGCTCTATCGATGAAAATTTAGATTTATTTTCTCGCATGAAAGCTGGTGAATTCGAAGATGGAAAATATGTTTTACGCGCGAAAATTGATATGACATCTGGCAATTTGAATATGCGCGACCCAACGATTTATCGCATTCGTCACGCACACCATCAAATGACTGGCGATAAATGGTGTATTTACCCCATGTATGATTATGCGCATAGTTTATCCGACGCAATTGAAAATATTACTCACTCGATATGCACCTTAGAATTTCAAGATCATCGCCCCTTGTATGATTGGTGCATAGAACACTGCAATCCTCCAGGAAAACCACAACAAATTGAATTTTCACGATTGAATTTATCGCACACCATTACGAGTAAAAGAAAATTAAAAATGCTGGTGGACGACAAACATGTCGACGGCTGGGATGATCCTCGCATGCCAACTTTAGTTGGATTAAGACGTCGCGGCATACCACCTGCTGCCTTACATCAATTCTGTGACATGATAGGAATTACACGTAGTGATTCAGTGATTAACATGAGCGTACTCGAAGAATGTGTGCGCAACGAGCTTAATCAAAATGCACCGAGGGCAATGGCCGTTTTAAATCCAATTAAAGTTGTGATTGAAAATTATCCTGAAGATAAAGTAGAAATATTGAATGTAGCTGCACATCCGAATGATCCAGAACTGGGCTCGAGGGAAATTCATTTTAGTCGGGAAATTTATATTGAATCTGATGACTTCATGATCGATGCACCAAAAGATTTCCATCGCTTAACAGTTGAAAAAGAAGTGCGACTACATTCTGCCTATATCATCAAATGTGAAAAGGTTATTACAGATCCAACGACAGGCAACATTATTGAACTTCGCTGCAGCTATGATCCGGCTACCTTAGGTAAAAATCCTGAAGGTAGAAAAGTAAAAGGGGTTATTCATTGGCTATCAATTAAACACGCAAAAACTGCAACCGTACGTTTATACGATCGATTATTTAACACAGAAAATCCTGGAGCCGAAGAAGATTTCACACCTTTCTTAAACCCTAATTCGCTGCAAACTGCTGAACAGTGTTTTATCGAGCCCTCCCTTACCAGCGCAAAACCTGAAGATCGATTTCAATTTATGCGCCTAGGGTATTTTTGTTTAGATCGATATTCATCTTCAACCGATTTAGTATTTAATCGAATTGTGAATTTACGAGATTCCTGGACGGCAAAAACATAAAATAATTTACATTCTAATTACAACTTTACTAATATTAGGGTTATCAGCATTAACAACTTTCGCAGGATCTTTAAGAATTGCTATTCGAGGATTTTGACTTCCCACGCCATACACCCGAAATAAACGACATTTTGCCCCATATTTTACCATCAGGCCTAGCTCTCTTCCAGAAATGTAAAGATCAGCCGATCCATTCGAGGTTGTTGACTTCACTTCTATTATGCGTGTCTTTATAGCACCACCACTTTTTTTTACTATTGATAAATCAAATGATAGCCCACTATCCATTCGATTTTTACAGTAAGGTTTATTATTCCAGCAGACTGTCACCTCAGTATCAGAAAGAACTGACTCTGTAGGTTTAAGCACAAACCCAAAATTTACTGAATTGATTTCGAATGGTTTAATTTCGAAACCATTATATTTATTTAACAGCTTATGGCGATAACGATTTTTTAACCATTTATACACGAGTTTCTCACCCCAATCCCCAGTCGCTTTATCTTTGTCAATATCACGTTCTGCTCGTGGTCGTGATACTACACCTGAATCATTCTGAAAATAACCACCATCACTTGGTATCTGAGGAAAAGGTAATTGCTCATCATCAATAACCAATCTAGGTTGTAGATCGAGCGGCTCACTTTCAATCATTATATTTTCAACATCAACCTTCTTTGTAGTTGCAAGAAATGTTAAATGAGCTAAATTTTTAGCGTTTGGCTTGGTCTCATTTAGAGAAAGTTGCTCTACTCCTCTTATTAATTGCCGATCATTGGGTTGACTCTCTATCATTACATCTACCATGGGAGGTAATGCAGGTTGCAGCAAGGTACTCTGTATTGGTCCTTGAGGCATGTAATTCGCTATAGCTTGTTTAACAGCCTCCAAATCATATTGCTCACTATCTAATTGGATTAATAGCTGATCTTGTGTTAAACAAGTCACCCAGGGAAGAATAGCTTTAGCTTTTTTAGTCAGTTTAAATAATTTTCCTATCAGTCGACAAAATTCTCGGTTAGTTCGGATATCACTAATCGAATTCAAGTAGTAAATCGTATCTTCTTTTTTGTAGCATGGTGAAGTTTGCAACTCAACACCGTCATGCTCAAGAGATATTAATGATACCGCCACAAATTCCAAGGGCAGTAACCGTTGTTTGAGATCTTCAAATTTCTCAGCAACATGACCATGAGATTCAGTTGCGCAGTAAGCAATAAGAGGTAGGTATTGAGTTAACTTTTCCTTTACATCTCTTATATCAGATTTTGACGACCCCAGCGGAATGGTTCTGACTTTCAGATTATCACGATTAACCACTGTGATACCTAAAATTTCAGCTAATAGCAACCTATCTTCAACTGATAAATCAATATAATGCTTAAACCAGCGCGATGAATTCCCGACAGTAGTTCCTGCAATATCAAAAAATTTCAAATCTGAGATTGACCGCAAAGTACCATTTTCTGCCGGTAATAAAACAGGATTGTTTCTCAAAGCCTCTTTTAGAATACCGTCTGAATTTTGCGCTTGATCTTTATGTAGCTCAAGAAAAGCTAAAAAAGTATTATAATAACGAGCGTCGTTGAATTTATTAATACTCAAAAACATAAGGACATCCAAGCAATCCTTAATACTTACTCGTATTTTTATACCTAAATATTCTTCGCTTTTTTCACTTAAAAATACAGGATAATTTGCTATAGGTTTAATTCCGCGCACTATTGGAGCTAATTTCCTCGAAAATAAATCTGAAGTTTTATGAAAACTTCCACTATCGTCTTTGCAAACTTCATTATTCTTTAAAAAATGAAGTATCGTATCGACACCCGCTGATACACCGTATACAGTTTGCGAAAAAGCTCCCGCTATTGCAGACCAAACCGCATCATGATGATCTTTGAAATTAATTAAATGAATAAAATCAATATAATAAAATTGTTGAATCTCAGAAAGTCTGTTCACATTGAACGGGCGCATTTTACCAATATCATGGTAAAGTAACCCAACCCATCTTTCATTAACAGTGATAGTGCGCGAGATAATATGCTCCCCAACACCCAATTCTATCCAGAATTTTTTCCAACTCTCAATATTTTGTTGAGATAAATCAGCCCCTAAATATGCTTCAGAAACAAAACGATCTACGCCCGCAACATCCTTTTCTACTTTATGACGAGGATTATAAATATTCGCTAAGAATGCAACTGACGAAGGAATATAATTACCACTTTGAGTTAATACGCCTAATTTATTGAGGGATTGCTTATCATTGTGACTCAGATCATCAAAGTAACTTTTAATAAAAGAGGTTACTTGAACTAAATATTGATTGCTTAACTCTTGTCGAGCGATCATTGGCAACAAATTCGCGCGAATAAACTCTATCGGCGTTAATATTTTTACACCCAATTCTTCTAACCATTTTTTAATACTAGGATTATTATCATATATTTCAGATTTTATAAAATGGATTTTGACCGGAACAGAAATAGAGCTAATCTGTGTCTCCGAAAAATAAACTGATTGTGGCGATACAATATCATTTTGTGAAGATAATAAAAAATATTGCCATTTTAGAATAGAAACTAAAGAATGATTGCGCCCTGAATACTCATACAAAAATTTAGTTAGCCGTTTTTGAAAATGGGTATGCTTATTCCTAGTAGCATAATCTTTCAACTTCCCAACTAAATGATGCGCGGTAAATTGGGAAACATGACTCAAAATTCCAGAAATATTATCTAGACTATAATCGATTAATTTATTCGGAGAAGATATCTCGGGAAATTCTCTGAAGAAATTTGTCTCATCATAACATGCTTCTCGTAGATACAATAGTTCATTCGATTTGTAAGCGGGGATGAATGCCTCCACAGCTACACCATCTCGAAAACCTTGCTGATATTTATTACGCAGACCTGATGGTAATGACATAGGCGCAGCTTCGGGAGGCATAAGCTTCAAGACTTGAGATCGATACTTCAGAATCTGAGCAAGGACTCGCATTAGACCGAATGCACCACGTGACACATGAAACATGATCATATCATTCCAAGGGTTCTCAGTTAACTGCGTACGTTCCGCATTTAATAAAAAATCAGCATTCACTATAAACGGGATTCCGCAATAAACTCTCGTTGGCAAATAACTAAATAATGGACTCACAACGGCCTGAAGACATCCATCCTTTACTTGCACCGCATAAATAATAAAAGTTTCTTTTGCATTACGTATACGCTGCGGGCATTCATAATCACTTAAATTAGCCTGACTAATGGCTATTTTCACATTGGATAGTGCTTCACCATCAATTGTGAGACGACGTAATAACCATGTATCTAATAGAATCCACCCGGAACTTATTGATTTTTTTATATATAAATCCGTACATGCGTGCCCTTCAATTTCCTTTCTTACCTTTTCAATCCAAACCTCATCTTTTTCAACAAGATGAATTTTATTTACAGAACGTAAGAATAATATAGATTTGGGATCGCTTTTCATCAGATTCAAATCTTGGCTCAGGCCTGCTCTTACCTCTGCTTTTAATGTGGCAATAATACATGTTCTATTTCCACGCCCCCTGATTATCTCAAAATACTTTGCTGGTTTATATTCATAGTGAGCATTACTATCTGTAGTCCAAATGGGAATTATAGGCCAAGGGAATGCTGCGCCATCGGTTCTTGATCGAGCGAAATGCTGTTTGTCAAATCGGAATGAATATTCAAAAGCTCCCTCTCCAGAAATTATTTGAACTCGATCCGAAGCGCTGAAAATAGATTTAAAACCTATTCCTTTGTAACCTGTTTTTCCCTGCATATTTGACTTATCATGATATCGTTGCTGGGCAATGTCACAAATCTTCTCAACATCACTTTCATTGAAAGGGAGTCCATTATGAACAACAATCAAATGATTCTCTAATAAATAGAGCGATATTTCCGTTGCTTCTATATCATCTGCATTCTGAATGAGCTCGAAGAAAATTTTCTGCTCGCCTTTAAGAGCCGTTTCTATTTGACACTCAATATCATGTGTGAGAGAAGTAGAATTCTCATCATCTTTATTTCTACGATGAAATAAATTATCAATATGATCTTTAGCACTAGCGAATTTTCTTGACTCTTTCTCTCGAAGCAACCTCATGTTAACCTCCCTGGTTATCTTGCATTAACTAGTGAACACACTATCCAATTGTGTGCGTGAATCAAAAATGAGCTCTAACAAAATGATTTTTATGCCACACCGTATTCTGACTGATAATCGCGTAATCTTTCTAGCTCGTTAGCCATATTACCTTGAGCATCAAGATAAAGAATAATGTCGGTTAATTTAATGATGCTGTAAAAAGGAACATTAAATTCAGCAGTGAGCTCTTGCGCCGCTGAGCGATCTCCGTGAAGCCCAACTTCTTGTCGATCTAATGCTGTCATTACACCAACGAATTCTGCATTATGCGCTCTTATCATTTGCACAACTTGTCTAAAGGTTGTGCCGGCAGTCACAACGTCATCAATCATGAGAACACGACCCGCCAATTTTGCACCAATAATCGTGCCGCCCTCACCGTGATCTTTGGCTTCTTTACGATCAAAACAAAACGGTTTATCAATTCCGTGTTCCTGTGCAAGCGCAATGGACACAGCGGCTACCAGTGGAATCCCTTTATAGGCAGGCCCAAACAATACATCAAACTCAATTCCCGAAGCGACAATTGCTTTAGCGTAATACTGCCCTAACTGGGCCAACGCGCGACCTGTTTTAAAATCGCCCACATTGAAAAAATACGGGCTTTTGCGGCCTGATTTTAGGACATATTCCCCAAACCGCAGGGCTTGAGCTGATAAAGCAAATTGGACAAATTCTTGCTGATAGTCACTTGATTGGGGCATGCTGTTTCTCCATTAGCGTAGGGGTCAAGTCTTGAAACATGAATTAAGCATATCATACAGTAAGTAATTTATGATGTATGCATGGGTGATTCATCTTTCAAGACTTGACCCCCTATCACCCCCTGGACCGAACTTGACGCACCCCCGTCATTCACATAAGCTCAATCTTTATATTACTTAGCGCCTTAACTATGCAAACAAGCCGTATTACAGAACAATTTAACGAAGCACAACTTGCTGTTGTGACGGCACCCAATCGGAATTTACAAGTCATTGCCGGTGCAGGCAGCGGTAAAACACGTGTACTGGTTCATAGAATTGCGTGGTTGATTCAGGAACAAGGATTTTCTCCTAACGAAATTCTCGCTGTGACGTTTACAAATAAAGCCGCTCGCGAAATGCGCTTACGCTTAGAAGAAATTTTGATGATGCCTACACACAACATGTGGGTGGGGACATTTCATGGTCTTTCACATCGCCTGCTCCGCCAACATTGGCAAGCCGCTAATCTCGTTGAATCTTTTCAAATCATCGATAGCGACGATCAATTACGCCTGATAAAGAGAATTCAAAAACAACTTGAACTCGACGAATCTAATTGGCCACCCAAACAATCACAATGGTTTATCAATAAAGAAAAAGACGAAGGGCGCCGCTCTGATTCTGTGTACGATGATGGCTCACTTTTCATTAACACTATGCTACGCATTTATCGTCAGTATGAAAAACAATGCCAGCAAAGCGGGCTCGTCGATTTTTCTGAATTACTTTTGCGCACCTATGAATTATTACAAAATAACTCGGAAATTCTTGAACTTTACCACAATCGATTTCGTTATTTACTCGTCGACGAATTTCAAGATACCAATACGCTTCAATATACCTGGTTAAAATTGATGACCAGCAAAACATCGTGCGTGATGATTGTAGGCGATGATGATCAGTCTATTTACAGCTGGCGCGGAGCACAAATCGGAAACATTCATCGATTTACCAAAGAATTTCCGAATACACAAACTATTCGCCTGGAACAAAATTATCGTTCGACAAAAACAATTCTTTCCGCGGCAAATGCAGTCATCTCAAATAATACAAATCGTTTGGGTAAGGATTTATGGACAGATGGTGATCAAGGTGAACCCATTTCTGTTTATGCCGCTTTCAATGAAACAGATGAAGCACGCTTTGTGACCTCAACCATTGAGCAATGGGTAGATCTTGGCAATCACAGACAAGATGTCGCCATATTATATCGTTCAAACGCTCAGTCACGCGTTTTGGAAGAAGAGTTAATTCGCGCGCAAATTCCGTATCGAATTTACGGCGGCTTAAAATTCTTTGATCGAGCTGAAATTAAAGATGCATTAGCGTATTTACGTTTAATTGCAAATCGCCATGATGATGGAGCGTTCGAACGCGTTGTCAACACTCCTCCACGCGGAATTGGAAATAGCACGATACAAATTATTCGTGATCATGCAAAACAACACGAAATCTCCCTATGGAGAGCTTCTGAAATGCTTTGTCAGCAAATTATACTTTCCGGCCGTGCTCTTAATGCAATACAAAGTTTTACACAACTTATCAATCATATAGATACCGAAACTCAAGATTACGAATTACCGAACCTCACTGAATACATGCTACAAAAAGTAAGCCTAATCGAATACTATGGAAAAGAAGGCAACGAGAGCGCTCAATCACGCGTCGAAAACTTACAAGAATTAATTCAAGCCACAAAAGCCTTCGATCCTCGCAGTGAATACACTTTAGAAATGCCCCCGCTACCCGCATTTTTAGCGCATGTCGCGCTTGACACTACCGATAATCAAGCAGAGCCCCACGAAGACAGCGTACAGCTAATGACGCTGCACGCAGCGAAAGGTTTAGAATTTGATTTAGTGATTATTTGTGGTGTAGAGGAAGGATTATTTCCTCATCATATGTCAAGCGATGATGCCCAGGGTTTAGAAGAAGAACGACGACTATGTTATGTTGGAATGACGCGCGCTAAACGCAAATTATTTCTTACCTATGCAGAAACACGTCGGATGTATGGCCGTGACAATTATCACACAGTATCACGATTTATACTGGAAATTCCTTCTGAATACCTTGCTGAAGTCCGACCAAAATTACAAATATCGCGACCCGTGAGCTACCAACGCCCCACTCGCACACCCACTCTTTCCAACAAAATGACCCAAGCTTCTAACGACACAGGATTTACACTCGGCCAACGAGTTCGTCATGCAAAATTTGGTGAAGGCATTATTTTAAATTTCGAAGGTCACGGCGACGCCACTCAAATTCAAATTCAATTCGCAAAATCTGGAACAAAATGGCTCGTTTCCAGCTTTGCAAAACTAGAACGTATTTAATCGCAACTCCCACCAAGAATATCCCGGTGATTAACGCGACGTGACACTTTAAAAACCCTATAGATTTTATCTAAAATCCGCCTCTATCTGTTTATTCTCACTACTATTTATAAGAATTGCATAGCTACAATTTTCTTAGTTTAGGCAAAACTACGCAGATATTTTAGAAACAGCTTTTTCAAAAAATGGGTATTTTTACGCATTACACTTCCTACGAAAACACTGCAACCTATAGCCATGTTTGATTTAGCATATTACATGGAGGAGAGACCAATGCACGAAATCACAGGAGAGCATATTATGTGTTTATCTTATGTCATAGAAGCACTTCTAATACTAGGATTTTTTAAATCAATTAATTCTTTAATCGCAAGGCCCCTTCGTATCCAGCCAAATACTAACAACCGGAAACATCATGAAAAAAGTCATTTCAGAACTAGCAAGTAGAGTTTTTACCAGGGAAAATGCAAATGTTGCCAGAGTTAGTGCTTCGGTAGTTGTTGGCATGGGAAATGCAGCCGCTAATATTTGCGCACCACTAATATTAGTAGACAGCCTTGGCGCACTTATCAACGATAAAACGATCACCACAGATATTTGGCTGAATATATTTTACTATACTTTGGCTTATTCAGCGGGCAGGATACTACCCGTCATTAATCGAAAAATACTTGGACACTTAAGTGCAAATGTTTCATCAGCCATTATGCAAGATATGACTGCCAAGTGTTTTGAGTTACCACATGACGTCAATTTAACCCAACCAAACAGCGAGTATGGCCGGCTTGTTGTGCGCAATTATGCGGTTGTTGAAAAAATAATACCTATTGCATTCGGCGAAATGCTCCCTATGTTATCAGAAGTCATTGGAGTGAGTATTTTACTATCAGCAAAATTTGATTATCGAGTCGCATTGACTATCGTTGCAACCCTAAGCCTATATGCGACGACAACTCTTATAGGGAAAAGGGCTCTCGATAATGTTGAAGCTAGTTACGACACACTCTCTAAAGTTATTTTCAACAATTTAATGGGCACACTACAACGCTATGAGATAGCACATCAGTTTAACAACATAAGCTATGAAAAACATCAAGCTAATGATGAGATCAGACGTTTTCTAGCCATACACCAACGCAAACATGGCGTTAGCAGCACTATCAATTTATTTCAATCCTTAATCAGCTCTGCAGGTTTTATATCAGGCAATTTGTTTTCAATATACGGGGTTTATCAAGGTAAGATTGCCCTAGAAGATTTTTTAATGATCAGCCTCTATTTAACGCAATTCATTACACCACTTAGCCCATTTGGCGCTTCCATCACACAGTTCAATTCTGCTCTACACGATTTTGAGCCTATTCTTAAATTTATATCACAACCGTCGTCTACACAAGACCGCCTAAACGCCTCTCATTTTCTACCTAGAAATCAACCGCCGAGCATTACTTTTAATAATATAACCTTTAAGTATAAAGACGAAAAGACAAATGCATTAGAGAATTGCACATTAATAATTCCGTCAGGACATAAAGTAGCTCTAGTAGGGGGAAGCGGTTCAGGAAAAACCACTTTAATAAAATTATTACAAAGATTCTATACGCCAGATCAAGGCGAAATACTCATCGATAACCACAACATTAGCGACATCACCAAAGAATCATTAAGAACACTGATATCGGTTGTTTCACAGCAAACTTTGCTCAACAATCAAAATATCAAAGAAGCTATTCGATACGGAGATTTATATGCATCAGATGCTGAAATCGACTTAGTAAGTAGTGCAGCCGGCTTAGCAGCAGGTAACAATAGTAATTTAATCGCTCGCGAAGATGGCGGGGAAAATGGAGGAAAAATATCGGGCGGTCAAAAACAACGAGTCAGTCTTGCAAGAGCAATGCTAAAAGGTGGGCTAATTTTTATTCTTGACGAAGCCACCTCCGCCCTAGACCCTACCGCAGAAGCAGAAACATTACGAGTATTCGACGAATTAACGGCTGGTTGCACCACACTAGTGATCACTCATAGACTCAATACCATTTTAAATGCCGACTACATTTATTATTTATCTGAAGGCAAAATTTCAGAAAAAGGCACATTTCAAGACCTCATCCACAAAAAAGGCGAATTTTATCAGCAAATGCTACACTATTGTAACGATCTTTCTATTTCCATTAACGATATACACCCAAGACCACGCAACAAAGAAATGACAAAATTCAGTGACTGGCAAGTCAGAAAAGCAAGAGAAAAATTAGACCGCATTTCAGGTCATCCCAGTGTAAGCTTCTATCAAAGCGGCGTGATAAGTCAACTCCCAACACAAAACCCCAATGATAAGGCATCGGATGATGAGTTCACCCCTCTGATAATAAATTAATGAACCTGGGGCTCGCGCTGAGATACGTGAAGCTTTGCTCGTTACTATTTTGGCCAATCTGGTTTAAGCCTGAGATGAAACCTACTTTTGTAGCTTCTGAGACAATGTAACAATACTGAGAATTAAAAAGACAGCAAAAAATATCAGCGACCAACCAGCCATACTGATATTCAAAAACATCCATTCAACGCGACCGCATTCTTGGCTGGCAGTGAAAATCATTTTAACAGCATCTAGAAAGGGAAATTGGTGAAATAAATACGATACTCCCGGAATGCACACTTCATTGGGTTGAGGAGGTAGAGATTGCAAATAAAGTTGGCGCCCTGAAAGCGTCGCACCTACTATAGAAAGCAACCCAGTTATTACCCCATAAAATCGAGCTGGCCCTTTAAAATATTGATGAGCAAACGCCAGAAAAAATACTGCTGCTATCGCCAAAAAAACGCCGCGCTGCATAGTGCACAATAAGCAAGGCCGAAAATTAAATACGTGCTGACAACAATAACTGAAAAAAATTATTGCCATCGCCAGCAAGAATCCGATCAGACGAACATGATGTTGTAATATTTTCATTATCACACCTCAATTATTGATATGTAAAAATAATAGAAGATTTCATATGTAAATCAGGGTAAAAATGAAATCCCTCTAGTCAATGGCTTTATCCGTAAATGAGTCGCTATACTTTGTCCAATATCTGCAAAAGTTTGTCGCGCCCCGATTGATTTTCCATTTAATTGTGGACCAAATACTAAAACGGGAATATGTTCACGCGTATGATCAGACCCTGGCCATGTAGGATCGCAGCCATGATCTGCGGCAATAACGACAATATCATCTTCATTTAATTGCTTCATCAATTCAGGTATTCGAGCATCAAATTCTTCAAGCGCATTAGCATAACCAACGACATCTCGACGATGACCGTAGTGTGAATCAAAATCAACAAAGTTAGTAAAAATCAAACTGCGATCGGGCGCAGTTTGAAGCGCTTGAATAGTCGCATCAAATAAACCCGAAACCCCATCGGCTTTGATTTTTTCGCTTACGCCCTGATGAGCAAAAATATCAGACGTTTTTCCAATGGCGATCACATGACCGCCTTGCTCAACTAAATAATCAAATAATGTACGTTCGGGAGGCGGCATAGAAATATCGCGTCTATTACTCGTGCGTTGAAAATGCCCTGCCGCTCCATTAAAAGGGCGAGCAATAACTCGGCCAATATTGTAAGGATCCACTAATTCTCGAGCCACATCACAAATATCATACAATTTTTGCAATCCAAAAGAATCTTCGTGTGCAGCAATTTGAAAAACACTATCCGCTGAAGTGTAAACAATCGGCTTTCCTGTTCGGATATGTTCTTCACCTAACTCATCGATGATGTCAGTTCCTGAAGCATGACGATTACCCAAAACCCCAGGCAATTGACAACGCTCAATAAATTCATGCAATAAACTATCGGGGAAACTAGGATATTGCGGCGGGAAATAACCCCAATCAAACATCACAGGGACTCCTGCAATTTCCCAATGACCACTCGGTGTATCTTTTCCAAGACTCTGTTCTATCGCATATCCATAATAACCTTGCGGAGACTCTGTAATTTCTATACCGGCCACAGGATGTCCAGTGCTGAGCTCAGAAGCATGTGCTAATCCATAACGCAATAAATGAGGGATTTTTAACGCACCTTGACGAACTCCAACTCGATCTGCATTACCTTGTGCACAGGCTAGAGCGAGATGTCCAAATGTGTCAGCGCCTTCATCACCATAAAGAACGGCATCAACTGAAGCGCCGATTCCAAATGAGTCTAGCAGCAAAACAATTGCTCGAGCCATTTAATTCCCTAATATTTATTGGTTCGTTTTACAGTGGGTCTCACGTATTAAATAGGTGGCAAGTAAAGCTATCGCAAACCCAATCGGAAATAACCACATCGCAAATTGATAATCTGCTGGGGTATATAAAGGCACACCATCAACCAGCGCTCCGCTCCAATGATAATCCATCAGCTGGCCAAACACCGGCTCGAACAACGCACCACCCCCAATGGTTGTTAATGAAACGCAACTTACACACATTGCTGTTAATAGTCGAGAATTACTTTCTGAAACTACAGGATAGCTAATTACCTGACTGCTGGTAAAAAGACCTACCAGGAAGAAACATAACATCAAAGTGGCCATCGAAACATTTTGAGCGTACATTAAAACAACCATGGTTGCGATCGATAATAAAGCACCTACAATCATGGGTGGTTTTCGCATTCCGATTTTATCAGATAACCAACCTACCAAAGGCGAACCAATAATCGTGCCCACAAAAATCATCATTGTCACAAAAGAAGCTTGTTTATGCTCGATATGATGAACGTTCGTTAAAAACATAGTTCCCATAAATCCACCTAGAATAAAAATCGGCAGATTCAATAAACAGGTATAAATTCCGCATACCCAATTACGATAATTCAAAAAAGCTAATTTAGCTGTAGAAAAAAATCCAATACTACTAATCGCTTTTCTATCGGCCAATGCTTGTGAATGCAACTCAGCAGGATAATCCTTAACAATAAAAAGAATTAAGAGTAAAACAACAACTCCCAATCCTGCATCAATAAACAGTGCATGGCGCCATCCCAGCGCTTCAACTAAATAGGTTAAAGGCGCTTGAGCGACCATACCACCAATCATTGCCATCGTGACAATTAATCCCGTCACTAATGCAATTCGTTTCGCAGAAAACCATCGTGTTGCCAAACGAACATTACTTAAAAAACAAAATGCACTACCAATCCCAGTAAAAAACCGGCAGATTGCTGCAAGACCGGTGGATTCGACTAAACCAAAAAGAAAAGTTCCCAACACACAAATCGATAATGAGACTAACATCACCATTCGAGTTGAAAATCGATCTAAAATTATTCCAGCGGGTAATAAAAAGGCGACATTCGCCAAAAAATACGTTGCCGAAAGACTGCCCAATTCTGATGCATCTAAATTAAAATCATGCATCAAATACGTATTGATTGCATTGAACATATTCATTTGGATAAATTCGTAGAAGAAAAAAAGCGAGCCCACAAAACACACAAGCCACGCTAATTTAGATTCTGTGACGATTCCATTCATCGTACCGGTACTCACTCCAACTGCTTGCACGAGATCACCTCTTTGATTCATGGTTAAGATTCCGCAGAACGGTCTTCCACCGATTTACAATAAGTTTCCTTAATGAAAAGAGCCGCTATTAATCCTAAAACAAAAGCGATGGGCATTATTGATAGCGCCAAATTGTAATCAAGTGCCGAATAAATTCGTGCACCATCCACAATTTTTTGATCCCAATGTAATTCCAACAACCAACCAAAAAATGGTTGCGTGTAAAGACCTGCCATAATTAATGTTGAAGCCAATCCCATTGCTGAACCCGTAATTTGATGCGGGTTAGATTCAGAAACGAGTGGATACGTAATAATTTGAGCGCTGGTTAAATAACCTAATGCAAAAAATAGAATCATCAAACTCGTCATCGACCAGTTTGGAACATACATTAACATCAGCATTACAATCAAAGAAAGAACACCGAAAAATAACATTGGGAATTTTCGTCGACCCATTCGATCAGAAATCCACCCTATTACTGGTGAACCGATAAGCGTTCCTATAAACAACATCATGGTAACGAGAGAAGCTTGTGAACGTGATAATTGATGAACTTGCTCTAAATACATCGTGCCATACATGCCTAATAAGAAAATCGGCAAATTGAGCAAACTAGTATAAAGCCCACCTAGCCAGTTAGTTCTATTAGCAATTGCGATCCGAATCGTATAGAGCAATCCGAGTTCTTCAATTCTAGCTTCTTTTTCATGAGCTTTATCATGTCCTGGTGGAAAATCGCGCACAAAAGCCAATACCATCAACCACATCAATACTCCAAACCCACCACAAACCATGAGGGTATTTCGCCATCCAATATGATCCGTTAATACCGTCATTGGATTTTGAGCAACAGAACCGCCGATAAATGCCATTGTTACGATAATGCCCACAACCAATGCCATTCGTTTGGGCGGAAACCATCGAGACGCAATCCGAACCGCGCTCAATAAACAAAATGCCCCACCAACACCCGTCGCAAAACGGCTAATGGCTGCAACAAGAAATGAGGGCGCTTGAGCAAATGCGAATGTGCTTATTACGCATAGCCCCATCGCAACTAAAATTAAGCGTCTTGTAGACACTCGATCAATAATCATGCCGGCTGGGAATAGAAAAATGAGATTTGCTGCAGAATAAAACGAGGATAACCAACCTAAAGATGTTGCACTGATATTGAATTCTTGCATCAACGGCTGGTTGATTGCGTTGAACATATTTAGCATCATGAATTCAAAGAAGAAGAACCATGCCGCGGAAATCACCACCAACCAAGCCCGCAGAGAACTTCCACACTGACTTGAAGATGCAACTCCACCACTCACTGAACTTACCGCTATCGCCATTTAACCCCCCCGTTGACACATTTTGATCGTTTTCGCCCAGAATCATTGCATAGAAATTCCCGCAGAAGCGGGAAAGGCTGTGATTCTATTGGTTAACAGAGCAAATGTCCACCCTGAACTGAATATTTGGTGGGGAGGGGGGCAAGTCTTGAATTATGAATGTAACTTCGCATTTCGCACCCAAGAATACAGGGTCAAATTCATAAATCAAAACTTGCCCCCCAAATCAGCATCAGAGCGCAGGCTCTTCTGTTTCCCAATGTTCAGGCTCTTTAAGGGGTAAAATAAATGCGCCTGCCTGGCCTAAAGTAAAATGCTTTCTGCACGTCGCAACGTAGCAGTCATTTCCTCCTATCAAAATTTGCTCTCCTTCGCGCACCTTGTTTCCTTGCTCATCGACCCGCATATTCATCGTCGCTTTTTTACCACAATGGCAAATTGTTTTTATCTCAATAATTTGATCGGCCCAAGCCATTAAATATTTACTGCCCTCGAAGGGTTCGCCTCGAAAATCGATTCTTAAACCATAAGCCAAAACCGGCGTATTGAGATCATCACAAATCTTGCAAATTTGCAGCACCTGTTTTTGCGTAATAAATTGAGCCTCATCGATCAGCACGCACTTGATATTCGGGTTCTCAGAAACCTTCTTTTTGACATAATCATAAAAATTAAAATCTTCACTGAAACTAATCGCTTCTTGCTCCAAGCCAATTCGTGAGCTGACCTTCCCCGTCCCAAAGCGTGTATCAATAACAGGTGCGAACAATAGCGTCTCCATTCCTCGCTCATGATAGTTATAGCTCGATTGCAACAAAGTCGTGCTCTTGCCCGCGTTCATCGCTGAATAGTAAAAATGTAGTTTTGCCATCGCCTCGATCCCTGATTAAAAGTCTCATTCTAAACGGACTGTTCTAAACTCTCAATATTAACCAACATTGACCAATATTGCATAAATTACAAGATAAATGTAATCTTAATGTGCATTATAATTTATGGGTTTAAAAATTGATACCAAACAATACCTAAACTCTTACTCAACTTGATAAATCGCAGTTAGCGCAATAACAAAAGAACATAGCAAAATCAAATAGATTATATTGCCCTTAATATGCATTAACACTCGCCTGACTCAAGCCGACCATATAGATCGCTATTGACTTTATATATGCCTGGAAGTATCATGAAAAAATATGCAAATTGTTGGTATATCGGAGACCACTTATGCGTAAATGCCTAGCAAACTATAATAATTCCAAAACTAAATTACGTAGTAATTTTTTTACTCCAAAAATTTGTAAAAGAGGGCTATCCATTACGGAAATTGCAGCAGGCGATGAAAATTCTCGAATGTATTCAGTTGTGAATAATTTAAATCTTGCAGAATACCCTTCCATCCCTTCATACACCATAAATGAGCTTTATATTCAAAGATCTATGGAGAGCTTTTTTTCTGTGCTAAAGGCTGATTCTTTGTACATTTTAGTCGAGAAAGCTATTGCTAAAAATTCTCGTGTTGAATTCAGAGGCCAGGGGCACATCACTAGCTTTGTAACAAATCAAAACCGCGAAGTTGATAAGGATTTAACTGTCAGTCTTAGACCCGGAGCTCCAGTAAAGGTAAAAATCGGTGATGAATATGGACCAATAAAACTGACCTACTCTTATGCATACCTTAACAAAGACAATACTACTGAAGAATCCATCAGAGTAAGGCATGTGCAATTTGCTCCATTGGAATTCGAGCTAATGAATGTCTTAAATGAAGCCATGTCTAAGACTCAGGTAGAGCGATTTTTAATTGAATTGCCTTTACACACTTTAAATACCAAACTTAAAGACCATATCACTCAAACTAAAGACCTTAAAGAGACTTTATTAAGTAAATGGTTTATAATACTCGATGGCCATGTGGGCGGAAAACCCTTCAAATCTTTAAATTGTGTAACTGGATTTTATGGCCGATTTTTTCTCCGATCAACGACTACCAATCCATCTCCGCAGATGGCAGCCTGGAGTTATTTGGCACATTCTTTTGGTACAACCTATAGAGATAAGTTCATTAGCGGCACTAAGTTAAGAGCACCTGGAGTTGAACGTACGTATGATGATAAACCTGAGCAAATAACAAAAGAAGAGCTATCATCTCTGCAAATGAATCAGTAGTATTGTTTAAATGTAACAGGGGGAATGAAAAATGGCGAAATTAAAATATCTCATCAGCAGAAGCTTCTCTACTTCAAAATCTGCTATTTTTTTTAATTCAAAAAACTCACTGAAATGGCCTGTTCCTGATGGGTGGGTCAAAATGTCTCGTACAGAGCGAATTAGTTATGCCCTAGATGAATTTGACCCTGACTCTCCTGAAATAGCTTATTACAAAGGTGTTGGACTTTTAGACATGAGTCCCGAGCTGCATGGGAAATCTATCGCTGCTTTTAACTTAGCTCTTCAACTTACTGACGGTAGATTCTGGAGTGCTAGTATTCAATTAGCTGAGATTTACGCAAAAGAAAATAATTTTAATATGGCTTGGCAAGTTTTACTTGATGCCGTTCGCACTCTGCACAATTCAATTAAATCCGAAGGTTATTCTCCGGAAGATATTAGAGCATTAATGCTCTTTAACAAGAACCAGCCAAAATACCAAAAGAAATCGCTACCACACGGATTAGCTAATGAGCATTCTGAAGAAAAAATCTGGCTTTATTGTTGGCGAGCCTCTTATTATTTGGCGCAAGTAGGAGATCTAAAAGGCGCCTATAGCACTCTACTGCAAGGAAAAGACCATTTGGAAAGTGCTCTTTCCAACAATGAATTTGATTTTGAATATTTGAAAAATTTATTACTTTACCCTGAAGACACTAAAGAGACATCATTATTAATGAAACATACTTAGACCTATTCTCTATATAGCAATTTGCAGGAAGGCCTTAATAAGACGACGATAAGGAAGGGTCGGATCTAATATAATCTCGACAGATCCAGTTGAATTTTTTCTTGAATAGCAGAAGCCTCATCATAATCATCAGGCAACAATTCCACTCGCTCTGAATTTGAATCACGCCTTTTCACACTAACCGCAATTTCTTGTCTAAAAAATCCTACAGTGGCAATAACATTCGCAGCACTAATTAGGCCAGTAATCGTTGCGGAAGGCCAAATCACACCGAAATAGTCATAAAAGAGTCGGTTACTTAAACGATATAATGTTGCTGCTGAAATACCTACCTTTACAGCGGTAGCAAAAAAAGTATTGATTAACCAAAAGCCGCGGGAACAAGAATTGTCCGTAGCATTTGAATTCACACGAGATATTCCCAGGAAATTCGATAAAAAATTATCCATGATAGCCAGATATGATTTGTAATTTGCCGCAGTGACGCTGGCGGTTCCTAAAAATAATCCTGTATAAGATAATTTTGGTTGGGCAGCAACCCATCCCCAAGTGACCATAAACTGGTGCGCAGAATTCGAATATAACGCTGCGTTTTGCATACTATATCCAGCTGAACCAGAGTGCTGAAGAACACGGTATGTATTACAACAACAACCAGGCCTACAGCAACCTGTAGGTGGAGCAGCATTTAACTCATCATCACTGCGCGCAAGCGCTAATTGATCAGTAGGATTAGTGCGTGGATCTTGCGCCTCTGGATCTACTGACATCATAACTACGCGTTGCTGAAACGATTCTAATTCTACAGCGTCTTCATCTGAATTAGGATCGTCATCTTCTGATTCATCAGAGACGTTTTGATTTTCCGGTTTTTTACTGGCATTACCTTGATTAAAAAAAGCGACTGTTGCGAAAAGATTTAATAAAGCAATGATGAATACAAGGCCACCCGCAGGCCATGAAGTTTCAAAAGAAAATAACCAAAATAAAATGCCATCAATGACTAAGAACAAGGGATAAATAGAAATTCCCGCTTTAAAAATCGAAGCTACTACAGCAACAAAAACCCAAAATCGTTTCGAAGGATCTTCTGCAATTTCTTGTAAATCTTGTTCTAATGAATTCAAAATATCTTGTTTTTGACTCTCAGAAAAACAAGGTAGTCCGGATAAAAATTTTTCCATGATGGCGAGATAGGATTTGTAATTTCCAAGTGTAACCCAACCCGTGACAAGAATCATTACAATTACTGACACCACAAGACCAGGCATTGTTTTGACCCAACCTGCAGCCAACATCCAACGATAGGCTGTATCCGCATATAAAGCTGCATTTTCTACGCTATAACCTGAAGTACCAATATGCTGGAATAAACATTTGAGATTACAGCAACTGCGTGGAGAGCAACAACGAGGTCCTCGGGAATTTCTGTCTAATTCGCGATATTCTAAGCGTCGTCTGGGATTATCAGAATCACGATGCCCCTCAGCTTCCTCATCAGGGTTATACACAGGCTTTGAAAATATTTCGAAATCGCTTCCACGCATTATTATCTCATTAGTATTTGATTTTTATTTAAACTCAAAAAACCCTCTGGATTTTTTATTCAGAAATCGCGAGAAATTCCGGCAAGCCCTCATTAATTACATTGGCATAATTCACACTGATGACCTTCAATTCTTTACTTCTTGTATCAAAAGTATTTTTTAACACCTGATCAGCAAAATAAACAGTTCGCTGCAGAGACAACAACGAATCTTTTGTTTCAAGATAACTTCCTAAAAACACCGCGGAGAATAAATCACCCGTCCCGTTTGGAGAGGTTTCAAAAATATATTCATTTGCTTTAACAGCGTGAAATAAATTGTCATGCGATATTACCACCGACAATCCATTAGAAAACAGATCGGAAATTTTCACACCTGTGATCACAACTATTTTAATTCCTAAGCCATGAAAATATTGAGTGGCTTTTTTAAGATCATTAATATTTTCAATTTTCATGCCAGACAATGTTTCTGCTTCAAATTGATTCGGAGTGATAATATCTGCCCACAAATTTGTTTTAAAAAACTCTAATACTTCTGGCTTAACATAACAACTTGTGTTTCCAATAACAGGATCACAGAGATAAAGTAAATTAGGATTTTTTAATTTGAGATTCTTAACAATATCTTGCACTTCATAGCAGATATCTCGACTTCCCATGTAACCAGACAGAATCGCTTCACACTGATTCATCACACCTAAATCTTCAAGACCATTAACAACACTTCGAATATGCTCAGGGGAGAAAATCTCTCCTTGCCATTTACCATATCCGGTCTGATTTGAAAATTGCACGGTGTTAATAGGCCAAACATCGTAACCCATAGACTGCAATGGAAATACGGCCGCTTTATTGCCAACGTAACCATATGCCACATGTGATTGAATTGATAATATACTCATGACTTACCTCCGCTACTAATCGCTATATTAATAGGATATCACTTTTAAATCCAGATAGATAAGCCTCACAGGAAATCTCAGCCTCTCCTGCTTAAGGATTTTGGGTGTTTTTTGTCTCTCAATGCATGGCTCGGGGGGAGAATCACAATTCTCTCCCCCAAAACCCCTCATCGTGAAAGGAAGTTCTTCTAATGCTTGGATGCAAATGATTTAAAACAAGCTATAATATAAGCATATGACAAATAAAATGGAGTCGCTGTAATGATGAACTATCGCCCCTGGACAGCCTTATTGATATTGGCTTTTACCGCATCTGCTCAAGCTTTTGCACAAACTCCAAAAGCCGCACAGACACCGCCTCCTGCAGTAGCAGACACTCCTGCGGGAAATAACAACTCAGCAGCGAGTACGAAAGCAGCGGCTTCTAATGTACCTGTCGTTTCTCAAGAAACTGCCGCAACAACCAGGACTACCAAAAATCTGTATTGTCCTGAAGTCGGCAAGCTCATGAAAAAAGAGATGTTCTGGGGTGCTCCTGGGGGCTGGAAAAGCTATTCACAATCCTTTGTTGATGTCATTGATAGCTTTAGCGGAGCCCAATGGGTTGGCGTCAACGTTGGAAAAATGCTATGCGTCTACAAAGGCAAAGGATCTTTCGAATTCCCGGTTGTGCTTCAAAATGACACATTAACACCTGTTCCCGAAGGGCAAAAATGGGTTAAACAATCTGGCGGGTACATCAACTGCTTATCAGGCGATGTATTAGACTGCCCTTTCAAATTCGAAGAAACCACTACCGACATTAAAAATGTTTATAAAGAACTCGATTTTTTCAAAGGAAAATCGGACTACCTAAAGGATGACTCTTCCAGAACTCAACCATAAATCTTCAGGCATTCTCGCTAAATCAGGAAACTCCTTCCTTTTTATTAATGATTTAGTTTGATACTATTCTCTCCTTACTTCTGTAACGACTGAGATTTCACCATGAAAAAACTGATTTGCGTCATGCGAGCAATAATTGCCATTCTGATTATCGCCATCAATATGTTAACAACTCCTGTGTTAGTCATTTTCTTGGCTTTAATTACAAAAATAATGCCTATTAATTCTTTAAGGAAAATACTTTATAAGCTCTCTCATAAAATATTGCCCGATTTCTGGGTAAGTATTAATTGTTTCGCGATGGATGTTGCTAGCTCAACAGAATGGGAAATTATTCAAAAGGGGGAGCTTTCTCGAGACGGCTGGTACTTCCTGATGAGCAATCATCAATCATGGTTAGATATTTTGGTTTTACAGAGAGTTTTTCTCAGAAAAACCCCCATGCTTAAATTTTTCATGAAACAAGATTTGCTTTGGACATTACCAATTGGCGGCCTTGCCTGTTATGTTCTCGATTTCCCGTTTATGAAACGTCACAATAAAGAATTCTTAAAAAAACATCCCGAACAAAGAGATAAAGATATTGAAACCACTCGGAAATCCTGCGAAAAATACAAATACCAACCTATTGCCGTTATGAATTATGTCGAAGGCACAAGATTTACAGAAGAAAAACATCGAATACGAAAATCACCCTACCAAAATTTATTACCGCCAAAAGCCGGCGGCATTGCTCTTGTACTGGCAACAATGAGTGACTACATGCAAAATATCATTGACACAACCATTGTTTACCATACAAAAACGCCGTCTTTGTATGATTTTTTCTTCGGTAAAATAAAAAAAATTACGGTTTATTACGAAGTGCTTCCCGTGCCAAAAGAACTTTTAGGTGATTACTATCACGACAAAGATTTTCGTGTTTCTTTTCAACAATGGCTAAATAAAAGATGGCAACAAAAAGATCAATTACTGAATCAAATTCGAAAACAAGAGCCTTAATTAGCTGCCAACTGCAGGCCCTGACGATAACAGGACATCGCCAATGTTTGATCATTGAGCTGCTCATAAACTTGCCCTAAGTCATGCAAGATGCCAGGGGAGGGTTCTAATTCACGCGCCTTAACGAGATAACCTTGTGCCTTACCCCACAAGCGATTTCGAATACATAATTTGCCTAAACACACAAATAACCCAGCATCATTCGGATGTGTTTTCAACCAACCTTCCGCATGAGACAATTGTTTTGCTGGATTTGCCGATGGCACTTTTGCAAACTGACGCAATAATTTTCTGTCCCATTGATGATTCAGCGCTTTGGTAATTAATTTTTCTGCGGCTGAAATATCTTGATAGGCTAATAATGAATCCGTGTACTTCACTAACAAATCAGGATCTTCATGCAAATAACGAGGGACATCACTCCAAATATCTGGCAACTCATCTGCCGTTGCACCGGGCAATTGCTGAGTCAACAACGCCAAATACAGTTGTTTTTCCAACGCTTGAATTTCTTCTTGAGTTAAAACATCTTTGCGACGCAATTCAGGCAATAAAGATTTCACTTGATTCCAATCACCTAAATCCACATAGACTTTTTGAAGCAATTTGAGCACTTGCGGATGTCGAGGTACTATTCGATTTAAATGCTCTAAAGTGTCCCTCGCTTGCACTAACTCATGTGTATCTAATTGTAATTCAGCACGAGTTAAACCTACCGCAACTTGTGCATCATCGGTACTCATTAAAGCTTGTTGTAAATATTCATCTCGTTTTTTAACATCTTTACGACCCTGCGCTGCATTCGCTGCCGCTAAATAATTGATGAGCGGTGATTCTGCGTCGGTTGCAGATTTTAATAATGACTTTTCTGCTTCACGCCAATTCCCTTCTGCTAGCAAACGCAATCCATGAGTTGTCAGTCGTTGCGAATGATTAAGACGTCTCTGACGAAACCAATGTCGAATTCTTTCAGGAAGATTTCCAAGAAATGCGAGTAATTGTGTCAGCTTATAAAAAACCAATACGCTTCCAAGAATCACAAAAATAGCAACCCAAAGTGAGGTTTCTACAGCCCAATTTTGATAGGTAATTAATACATAACCAGGGCTTGCATGCATTTTTAATCCTATCGCGATAGATAGAAATAAAATGGCAAAGTAGATTAAAAATCTTTTCATGAGCTGATCACCTCAGGCTCAGTTGGATCTTGGGGTTTAGCTTTGAGTGGTGCAGCAGGCGCTGGCACCCCTGGCGAAGACTCAGAATTCGAGGACTTTTCTTTTGGAGCATTAGACGAAGCCGGCGCATTCTCAGAGCTCGATTCACCGGAGTGAGATGATTTAGAGAATTCTTGATGTCTGTTTTGTATCTCATGATCAACCAGAGCAACAGTGTCGGATAAATCGGGTAGTGTAGGCTTGATATCCAATTTTCCTAATTCAGTTAAACCCGTAATTACAGCACCAGTCATTTCATTTGCAGTAAAAAAGCGCCCAATCCAATCTTTAGCTTGATTCAACGCATCAGAGTAAACTTTAGGCTCCCGATGCAACACTGCCCATTGCGCCAACCCCAACTTCAATTGAATATTACCCACTAAATTGGAATGTTGTTCGGGTGACAATAAAGGCTGGACAGGTTCATTCAAATGCTGAACAACAATGACTTTTTTTAATTCAGAAAAACTTGCCAATAATTTCTCTTTCCAAGCTGGATTGAGTTGAGTATCCGTCACAGGGTTAGCTGGGTTAGCCGTTGCAGATATTTTTACTTCAGGCATAACAGGTAATGAATTAATTGTATCACTTAATGCATTCAAACGTAGCAGTACACCTTCAGCATCCAATGCTTTTATGCCCTTTATTGCTGTAATATTTGATACTAGTGCACGACGAATATCGGCTAATTGCGGCGATGACAGCCCACTGATTCGTTGCTCTGCTGTCTCTAACATCGTCAAAACAATTTTAACATCACCCACATATTGAGCATTATAATTCGCTAATCTTACCAAATAATCCACTTCAACCAAAACGGGACTCACCGGATCTTGTGCATTAGCAAGTCGAAGTTGATCTAAACCTGAAACTGCATTGTGTAAAGCGATTTGCTGTTGAGATGCTTGCGCTGAGAGCGCTTGAGTACTCGCCTGAAGTCTTTGTACATTTTCGCTTTGTGAAGAAAGTTGCTTTAAAATTTGCTGATAATTTTGAGCACTGATAATGATCATAGTCGCTGAAATCACGGCTATTGCCAAGGCAACCAACGACATTATTTTCCACAAAGGAGATGGAGCCTTAGCCACAACGACATCCTTAACTTCAGACATATTCTATTCCTTTGAAATCAACCGATAAGCAAGGATAAGGCCTCACATGAATAATTGCAATATCAACAACAACCGGAATTCTTAAAATCTATGCAAAATAAATCATAGAATCACCGAATCTGAACTCAAATATCGCGCAATTTCCTCGAGAATTGCCCCATCACTCGCATTGTCAGCAACGAGCACGGTGTGAAATCCTTTGGCTTGAGCAATCTCTGCTATTCTCTTACTCACAACCATCAATGGAATTTCAAAGTGCTGCCCAAACCCCTTTGATAGACTCAATAAATTCTCTAAACTTTCAACGCTGGTTGATATAATAATTTTAGACCCATTTTGCGAATAAAATTCTTTCAAAAGTGTTACATCTTGAATGGGACACAGACGTTTATACACAGCGACTTTTTCAACATGCGCTCCGCGCTCCGATAAAATGTCTTGCAAAAATTCTCGCCCACCTTCTCCTGCTAAGACAATTATTTTTTTATTTTTTACCGACTGAAAAACGGGTAATTCCAATAATCCTTCACTACGATAATCCCTCATAGGAACCCAATCGCACAAGATTCCTGCTTCAGATAAAGCCTGTTGAGTAGACGTTCCTATTGCGGCCACCTCGCATCGATTGGGTATATTTATTTGATGCGAGAAAACTTCTCTCACTGCATTGGCACTCGTAAATACAACGATATCTGCATTTTCCAATCGATTTTTTAAATGTCCCCAACCACCCGCAGGTTCCACAGAATGAATCTCCAGCGTTGGAAAAACTACCGGTCGGCCCCCGAGTTCAGCTATTTTTAAAGCTAATTTCTCCGACTGTTCTCGAGGACGCGTGACTAAAACTGTTAGATCGTTCAAGATATTCAATACCATACATAGTTTTACAAAAATAATTTATCCCAAAGAGCATCAACGTGCGATTTTACTTCTGGACTCATTTCAATAGGATGTCCCCAAACGCGTGAAGTTTCTCCTGGCCATTTGTGCGTCGCATCAAAACCCATTTTTGATCCCAATCCTGCAACAGGCGATGCAAAATCTAAATAATCTATTGGAGTATTTTCAATAATCACGGTATCGCGATGCGGATCCATGCGCGTTGTCATTGCCCAAATAACATCTTGCCAATTTCGCGCGTCAATATCATCGTCAGTTACAACAACAAATTTTGTGTACATAAACTGAGTTAAAAATGACCACACTCCCATCATCACGCGTTTTGCGTGACCAGGATAGGCTTTTTTAATTGTGACAACGGCCATTCGATATGAGCATCCTTCAGGGGGCAAATAAAAATCCTGAATTTCTGGAAATTGTTTTCGCAGTAATGGAATAAATAGTTCATTTAATGCCAAACCAAGCACAGCAGGTTCATCGGGAGGTCGGCCTGTATAAGTACTATGATAGATTGGATCCTGACGATGCGTAATGCGCTCGATGGTAAACACCGGAAACTGCTCAGTTTCATTATAATAACCGGTGTGATCACCAAAAGGACCTTCAGTCGCCATTTCACCCGGCGCTATATAACCCTCTAAAACAAATTCTGCGCGCGCAGGAACCATTAAATTATTGGTCATGCATTTCACTAGTTCGGTCTTTGAGCCCCTTAATAAACCGGCAAATGCATACTCAGAAAGATGATTGGGTATAGGAGTAACGGCCGCGAGCAAGGTAGCAGGATCTGCTCCGAGCACCACTGATACAGGAAATTTTTCACCACGATTTTGCTTTTGCCATTCTTGAAAATCCAACGCACCACCGCGATGCGCCAACCATCGCATGATCACTTTATTTCGACCGATCACTTGTTGACGATAAATCCCCAGATTTTGTCGGCTCTGATTCGGCCCTTGAGTGACGACCAAACCCCATGTGATCAACGGCCCAGCATCACCTGGCCAGCAGGTCTGAATAGGCAGGCGCCCTAAATCCACCTCGTTTCCTTGCCAATAGTGGGCCTGGCAAAGGCCTGAGCTCATCACTTTTGGCGACATTGCCATGACCTGCCGAACGAGCGGAAGCTTTTGCCACGCCTCCTTCAAACTTTTGGGAGGCTCAGGCTCTTTGAGCATAGCCAATTGCTCACCAAGCTCACGTAATTCACTCAACTTTTCACAACCCATACCCAGAGCGACTCGTTCGACCGTGCCAAATAAGTTAGTCAATACGGGAGTATCATAATTCTTGGGGGTTTCGAACAATAAGGCAGGGCCTTGAGCTCTTAGGACACGATCACTGATCTCGGTCATTTCTAGACAGGGATCGACGGGCACGCAGATGCGTTGCAGTATATTACGCGCCTTCAGTTGATCAACAAAATCTCTTAAATCTTTATAAGCCATAGCTGCAGTCTAAGGGGGGCAAGGAGAGGGGTCAAGTCTAAAATAAAGGGGTCGGGTCTCCCGTTGGCTATATTGCAGATAGCCAACGGGAGACCCGACCCCTTTATTACTCTACTGGGCAATTTCACAAAATAATGCTATAGTTTAATCTACTGAATAAAGTTACGAGTGAGTACAAAATGAAATCAATAATTCCAGCATTACTAGTCGCCAGCCTCGCAGCACCTGCATTTGGCTTCCACGTTATTAATCAAACCAAGGGATGTATTTATGTAAAAGAATACGCCCATATCTTTAATCGCTACAACGAACATGTTCTGAGCGGGCAAATGGGAACTTGCGACCCCACATTAACGCGCTGTACCGGTCAATTAGATCTTCGCGTCATCAAACATAGCGATGGCTCAGACATTCAAATGGAAGAGCCCATTTGCACTTGGGCGGGGGATGTTGGTAATGGCACAGGAACTTTCACAGTCACGCCAGTCACAGGGATTACACCAGGCGAAGAGGGCTCTTGCAGGCTTCAATACCACAAATAACTTATTAGCAGCCGATTGGGAAGAAAAAGCTAAGTCCTAAGGTTGCTAACTGAGTGTCAGGCGCTTGATGTGAATCACTCTTTCGATTACCAAATACATGAAGATAAGAAACATCCATCGCAATATTTCTATTAAAATTGTACGCGAAACTGATACCTGCCGCGGGTCTAGTTTCTGTCGAAAACTCGTGAGCAATACCTTGAGCTCTTCCAACATCAGTTGGATCAATGTCAATGAACATGACAGCAGCCCCAAGCTTTAAATCAGCCCTAAAATGACTGCAAAAAATTGGGCTTCCCAATCTCAAAAGGAGATCCAATTGTTCAGTGCGAATCCGACCTGCATCATGGGTTAAATCAGTCTCCGTATAGAAAACCCCGCCCAATTCTAAACCGACATATTGATTAAATTGATTTCCAAGATAGATCCGACCGGCAATACCATCTTCTCTAATATCCAATCTTGAAAACAATGCTTTATTGTAAGACGTATTACCATACCCAAACTGAAGTCCGACATTCACACCAGAAGGATCATAGTAAGAAAATGATTGAGCAGAAAAAAAAGCTGCGATTAATACAACAAAAGTGAATATCCATTTATTTTTTGCCATCCGTGTCTCCCTACTAGTGGCCCATAGACAATAGGGGCTAATACTAGCCTACCCGCGGACTTTCTACAACTGTTCTTCATTGAAAAGCGCGCGGACTAAAATTCATAGAATTTTTCGATAAACAAACACAGAGCTAAACCCCCAGCTCATGGCATAAGTTCCGCTTTCTATTAGCTCAAAAACATCACTTTCGAGGTGACGTGTAACGATAATTAAACGAACCCCTATCGGCAACTGAGATAATTTAGCTATAAGCTTATTCCAATCGTCATCACAAAAACATGTTGCGTTTAAAAAGAATATATTTCCATCAGAAAAATCTACTTGCAACAAATCACCTCGAATAAATTCAATATCAACCTTATTTTTCTTAAAATAACCATCATCAGTTATTAGCTGAATAAATCGGTTTTTTGATCTTAAGCAAAACTCAAACATGGGACTCAGTAATTCAACGCCTTTAGCCCTCAAAAAAGGAAAACAAAGTGATGCACAAAATACGGCTTTACCTGCCCCGCACCCTAAATCGTAAAAAACCTCACCCGATACAGGTAAAGTTAAGCTTAACAAATGCGCAAAAGAGCGGATTACAATTTCACCGTAAGTGAACTGCCCGCCTTCGATATGATTCTCTTCTCGATAGCGCACAGAAATATAATAAGGATTTTCTTCACCAGAATATAATTTGGCTACTAATTCTTCTACACGTTGAACGCGCGAATCAAACAAGGACATCTTAATCTTCTTGATTACTTTTTTCGATACTGCGCGAAGCGCCAAAACTCCACACCCAATAAACACACATATATAAAAAATTTCATTCCATGACACAAGAGACATCATTACATCCCACTAACTGGCAGAATTCCAAAAAATCTAGTTCGTATTACTACGTAACGCCATACAAAAAAAGATAGTTTACCCTAATGCCAACTTGATGAATAGATCAGCACTCTGAGATCTTGAAGCACCTGGGATCTGACTCATTTTAACGACTCAACAAACTGGAGCATACTATGAAATTCTCACCCTTTGACTTGGATCATCATATAACAAGACACAATCTATATGAAGACACAACGCTCAAACGCAACGAATTTGATTTTCTCCGAGCATTATCGCCCGAAAGCATTCGCGCATATAAATCTGCGCTCGATCTTTTTAAACATTCAAGAAACCTTGGAGCCGAATCATTTAGCTCAAAAGAAGCTACTTTTTTAACCACAGTCATTAAACAGCTATATGACAAAGACTATCAAAGCGCTCATTTCTCAGTGTATCAATTAAATGAAATTCCAAAATTAAACAACATTAGCTCTTGGCACTTAGAACAACAAAAGCAGTTAAAAAACGCCGGGCTATGGAATGATATTCTCTCTAAACAAAAATCATCACGTGAAAAGAGTCAACTGTTACCTTTAAAGCAACAATGGCTTTCAGATGAGACCCATTACGCCTCTCATAATGTCAACGCATTATGGTTTGTCGCTAACAACATAGCGGATTTTTTCGAACAATATCATTACTATGCAGCAGCTGAATATCTTCAACATAGGCGAAAGATCTCTAAAATTATCGCTTCCGATTATGGTGAATATTTAGAACACGAAAAGAAGAAATTAATAGAATTCAGAATTGAGCTAAGTCAAGTTATGTTGACTAGACTACAACTTGCCGCGGCAACAAACAACATTACCTACGGCGATCATATTCATTATACCACTCAGTTTTTGCATAATAGCGGTTTATTTACTCAAGATTTTGACATACCGAAACCACAGAGCAATGATTTATCTCCGGAATATTTTCAAAAATTTATAGAATACATCCTGAAAAACGGGAACGAAGCACAACGACTGTCACTCTGCAATCTAGGAATTTTTACTTGTGATGATGAGTATATTGCCTGGAGAAACAAAAAATCTATGATATTAGTTCCGGCGTCTTTTTACAAAAGAAGGCTAGTACCAGATTCGGAACCTTGGTTTCCCGGTATTTTTGTCTATCGTAATTTCCGTTATCAATTTATGGAAAAAAATGTTTGGCTTTTCTCTAGCATCCGTTCACTATCAAAACATCCCATCGAGATTGATAGAATATCCGATATTCTTACACATCTAAAGTCATTAGAAGATAAATTACAAACTTCAAATAATGAAATGCTAGATAAAAATTTTAGCGGACTACAGAAGTTCTTCCACTATTATACAGCACTCTTTACCCTGGAATGGTCAAGCTACTTCACTGAATCCAATATAGATATTACTAAAAAGAGGATCTCTATCCTTGAAAAGATATTCGGCCATTATGAACACAAAAAAACACTGGATGTCGATATCAACATTATATTTCAAATCATCAAAGAAATAAGCCGATCAATACACACGACCACTATCTCACAAGAAGATTGCGAGCGCTTTTACGTAGTCAAATCTAAATTATTAGAAATCAAAAAATCTATTAGCACCCAAACCCCGAAAAAAGAAGACCTCAAGAAATTACAAGATCTAACAGTGTTGCCACACAAAAATCAATCTTACAACCCTTTTGGCGAGCAAAAAATCGACCAAAAAAGCACAGAATCACCACTCTCAACAAATCCTTTTGACGAAATTTGCAACACTCAAACAAAAGTTGACAGCTCACTATTCGAGTTAATTAAGACTATTAAATTAATGGAATTAGACAACGGAAATTTCGATGAAATACTCCTCGGCATAAAAAATACAATGCAATCAACCATAAAAGACAATTCTCCTGATAAACAAGAAGCCCTAGAGGTAGCTAACAATGAATTATTTACACAACTGATCAGACATTGCGCAGGCATAAAAACTTTTGCCGAATATGAAAAATACCATAAGAAATACCTTGCTATTGAAGAATTGCTTTCAAAATATTCACCTGAACACATCAGCTCTCGCATAAAAGACCTAGCGTCACTGCGCTCCAAAGGGAACTTTTGGTTTTTATATCAACTCAAATGCCGCAGTTATATTTCGAGTTTCGATAAAGGCATCAATAAAGTGGCACAAAATATTATTGCCCATTCGGCAGTATTCAATTCACAACCACCTGAAAAACTCATTGAGCCCTGCGCTCCTCATGAAAAACTCAACAATTAGGGAGAATCACATGGATATCCGCACCAAATACATATTGGCCGTTTTAGGCGAAATGAAGAAATATCTTGCACAACATTTTATTTCCTACAATGTCGCACCCAAAGAAATTGCCGATGAGATCCAAATCATTGCTGAACGAATCAAGAAGACGACGGACCCCCTCCAAATTAGATCATATTTATTAAATTACATTGGATCAACATCATCTTTCTGGCGTACGATAGCCCCGTATACTTTCCACAATAAACTACTTTCAACTCTCGAAAATCTTGTTCACTCGGATGAATTCTCTATTCAATCTATTCATATTGCGCAAATGACTCAGCTTCATGAACATTATTTAGTAAAGCAAAAAGAATTAATAGAACCTCTGCAACTTGAAATCTATAGATTACAAAACACGTGCGAAACCCTTCAAAAAACAGTAACAGGATTGCGCGAAGAAAACGCTCGTTTAAGAGTCGAAAACGACTTTTTCCTGAAAGAAATAGAATCGCTCCACGAAACAGTTACAGCTGAAAAAGAAAATAAAATTAAAGAGATCAATAGTAAAACAATAACCGCAACTGTTAAATCTGCCAAAGCACCTTCAGAATCGAATGGCAAAACACAAAGCCCAGTTTTGTAATTATATCATTGCTAGAGAAGCATACACATCCATGGATAAATGGACAAAAATTGAGATGAAACGTTACAGAGTAAATTCAATGAGCTTCTCTAAAGACATTCCAATGCCACCACAAACGATCACTAAAATTGATTTATATTCTGATAAAGCAGGATGTTTATTATAAACAAGTGAAAGCGGAGCTCCACTGGCTGGTTCTAACAACACACGGTGATCATTCAAAAATGAACGACACGCCATAATCGTATCTTCATCGCTCACAGCCAACGGAATTATTTGATGTTGTTTAGAAAAATCAAACAGCCTTTGCGTAACTCGTTTTGCCGCCAAAGAAGTCGCTATGCCTGAAACTTTGGGCAATGTAATAAGTTCGCCAGCATCCATCGAAGCTTTAAATGATGCAGTACCCGTTGTTTCAGCAGTAAACACAGGAATGTCATACCAACCAAAATTGTGAAGCCCTGTTATGACACCGCACGCTAAACCACCCCCACCGACGGCAACAACGATAGCCTCTGGCCTTATTCCTTCTGCTGCAACTTCATCGATCAATGTAGCATGACCAGCCCAAATCAATGGGTGATCAAAGGGAGGAATAAATCCTGCGTGTTCAGATTCTAATGAGCGCAATGCAGCCGCATTAGCCTCATCCCAAACATCTCCCGTGACCACTACTTCAGCCCCGTAACGCTTTATCGCATCCACGAATAACGCATTACTCGTTGTAGGTAAAAAAACTTTTACCTTTACACCTAATCGCCATCCAATATAGGCCGCAGCAACACCTGCATTACCCCCAGAAGATGAAATCAATTGCTTGTAACCTTGAGCAACATAATGCTGGGCCAATCTTCCTAAACCACGGATTTTGAATGAACCGACAGGTTGATAACATTCCATCTTTAAAAAAATGGACTGGCCGGTTAATTTTTGCAGGGGCATTGATTGAATAATGGGAGTCACTACATGCAATGGTCGATTACTATTTGCCATAACGTTCCTCATCAAGAATTCTGGTTCATGCGAAGCGCTCTTTACCAGCGGTGTCGGCTCAACGATAAATCAGGGGCTCTCACCTACCCTAGAATTTGCACAAACTTTCTACAAGGAGCAATCGCAAATTTTAGTTATCGCGAGCGCAACATGGCGATCCAGAAGCTTGTCCTAGATCGCCACGCTGCGCTCGCGATGACTGGTATAGGTACGTCACAGTATAGTCCATTTTTGGAAATACTGCTTAAGCTGGAACTTTTTCTTCTACCAATCCACCAAACATAGTCATCATGTCATTAATTAGTGCCGAAAATTCAGCTGACATCAACGCAAAATCAGCATCAATTCTTTCAGCGCGCGTTTCTGCTTCTATTTCTTCAAGACGTTCTTTTATGACATCCAAAAATTTGATGCTCTTAATACTTAAATCCTCATGGAAAACACACGCCAGTTTACTCGCCCAACGAAGTGCAAGCCGACTAATATGTTTTCCTGATTGAAGATGATTAGCAACTTCTTTTGCACTAAGATCTTGTTTTTGACATTTAATGATACCTTTATCTTTTTCTGCTGCTAACATTTCACAACTATCCGCCATTTCTATTTCATCCGGATACTGTTGTTTCAGTACCCATTCAGACATTACCTGTTTAGGATCTAATTCTGTTTTCAATGCTTGAATTTTTAAACTCCCTAAACTTTTTCGCAATAATACAGTTAACTCTTCCGCACGTGGTCGACTTGAACTATCGATAATCAACAACCCAAGCTTTGGATCAATATAAGCTGCAGTTCGACGAGTTCTGATAAAAGCTTGGGCTAACAGTGTGAATTGAATTTCTTCTCGCAGTTCACGTTTTTGACGTTTTGACAACTCACCCTGCCCAGAAGCTTCGTGCTCTGCAATTTTAGCTTGAAGCGCTTCGTTGACAACAGCAGCGGGTAGAATTTTCTCTTCTTTAGCCGCCATAAATAGCAAACGGTTTTCACACGCATGCACCAACGGAGAGCGTTCATCGCCAAAAGGGCTCACCCACCCGTAACTCGATAATTGCGTTCGCCCACAATGCTGCAGAACATTTTCCGATAACTTTTCTTCTAGCTGTTGTGCATTCAACCGAAACGGTTCTTGAAATTGAAACAATTGAACATTTTTAAACCACATGATTGCTCATCCTTAGTGTCAGTCTTATTACTGGAGACCCAAAGGAGTGAGTTTAACACGAGGAATTCAAAACCTCCAAACTACAGTCATGAGCTCCGCAGTTCCTGCTGCATAGGTACTGGAAATGATATTTGTTGATTTCTCGGAAGAAAGGGGTCAGGCACGCAAATTTGCATGCCTGACCCCTTTGATTGACATATTAGCGTTCTTGCAAAGCCGTTTCTCTTGCTTTAGTAAAGGGTTTGAGCAGATAACTGAGCACAGTTTTCTCGCCCGTGAGAATACTCACTGTCACCGTCATTCCAGGAATCAGAATTAATTTCTTGTTGTCTTTCCCTCTAAGATATGATTTTTTCGTACGTAAATTCACTTCATAAAAGCTATTATCTTGCTTATCTTTTATGGCATCAGCACCAATGTTTTGTACAGTAGCATCTAAACCACCATACACTGAGTAATCATAAGCACTCACTTTTACGTTAGCTTTTTGACCCACCGTAATAAATCCGATATCAGAAGGTCTGATATATGCTTGTACCGTTAATTCATCTTCAATTGGCACTATTTCGCACACTGTTTCTCCGGGCTTCACAACTTCACCCACCGTAGTCACATAAACCTGATTCACAATACCATTCGTTGGTGATTTAATCACTGAACGAAGCATTTTATCTCTAGACTCAGCGAGCGTCTCTTGAAGAACAGAATAGTCGCCTTGGGCTTTGTTCAATTGTTCGCGCGCTTGATCAGTCTCAATATTCTTCTTATCCTCTATTGCTTGTTGCAGTGCAACAGCTTGACGTTGCAAGCGAAGAATTTCCACTTCAGATACAACGCCTTGTTTTGACAATGGCGACATTATATCTAATTCTTTTTTCAATAACTGATATTGCTTATTAAGCAATGCAATATTTCTATTAAATGCTTCTTTATCACGAGTAAAAAATTTATTCGCCTCTTCAGCCTGTTCAGGATATGACGTTTGAAATTCTGAATTAAATTCTAATTTTTCAGCGCCATCAACTTTAGCTGTTAACCGCACGATATCTGCTTTTAATACTGCCAATTTCGTTGATCCTTCCTTATATTCGGAAGCAAAACGCGTATCATCTAAAACAAATAAAACTTGGTCTTTTTTAACATGATCACCTTCTTTAACATCAATCTTTTTAACAATGCCACCTTCAAGATGTTGAACCGCTTGGACTTGTGACGAAGCCACAATTTTTCCGTTTGCATTTGTTGAAACGTTTAATTTTGCAAAAAAAGCCCAAATAAAAGTGATAACAATCACTGCCAAAAGCAGGTAAAGTGCATTTGCCGCTTTTTGGGGCACATGCCTATAAACACTACTTTGACTATCTGCAATATAATCAGTCTGAGTTTCTTTTTTCTCAGATGACCTTTCATTTAAATCTGTAGGATTTTCCTTGTCAGTATTCATATGAATAACTCCTTATTTCTCTGGCTTAGTTTCAGGCTTTAATAATTTATCGAGTATTAAAGCTTTAGGCCCATCAGCCACTAAGCGACCTCCATCAATCACAAGCACTCTATCCACCAAATCTAAAACAGAGGCACGATGTGTCACAACAATTAAAGTTTTTCCTTTTAAATACGGTGGCAGCGCTTTCATAAAATCTTGCTCAAAACCGTTATCAACAGACCCTGTGGGCTCATCCAGCATTAATACCGAAGGATTCGCTATCAGTGCGCGTGCTAATGCAACGGCTGTTCGTTGCCCACTAGAAAGTAGTTGCCCACGCTCACCGACTGGCATGTCGTATCCTGAAGGGTGAATTTGCACAATCTTATCAACACCTGCCAATTGCGCGGCGCGAAGAATTTCATCATCACTTGCACGAGGATTTCCCATAGCAATATTATCTCGGATCGTTCCATAAAATAGTACGCTATCGTCAGATACATAATGCACATTTCGACGTAAATCAGCAGGATCTATTTCTGTATTATCTGATCCATCGATACGAATAATTCCTTGCGTGGGCGCATATAGCCCATTAATTAATTTCAGCAAAGTACTTTTACCCGCGCCAATTTTACCGACTATACCAATCCTCTCACCTTCTTTAATTTGAAAATTAATTTTATCTAAGGCAGCGATTCGTTCATTCGGATAATAGAATGTGACATTTTCAAAACTAACGTTTCCTTTCAAAGTAGGGCGCTGTAAAAAACTATCTCGCACCCCTCTATCAGTTGGCATTGTCATAATTCGATTTAATCCGCGCAATGCAGCACGAGATCTTTCCAAACGGTTTAATAATCCAGAGACCTGACCTAACATCATTGCACGACCTGCTAAAATTGTGCAGGCGATCAAACCACCCACCGTTAAGCTTCCGCTAGCAATCAAATAGACTCCCGTAATGACAACGGCAATCACAACCACTTGCTGCACCCAAACGGTTAAATTCATCGTTAAAGCAGAATAAAATCGAGAAATGCTAGCCGCTTCTGTTGTTTTAGCAACACTATTTTCCCAATGTCGCTGCATAATGCCTTCCGCGTTCAATGCTTTTATAGATTCCAATCCGCTCACAGCTTCCACTAACAAAGCTTGGCGAAATGTAGCACCTGCCAACGTATTTTTTATCGCTTGACGACTAGGAATTTCGAGCAGATAAGCAGCAATTATAGTTATCGGTATCGCAATGAGTGGAATTAACACTATTACGCCACCAATAATCCACACGACGAGTAAATAAAGAAAAATAAAAGGTATATCGATTAAGCTTACAAAGGTTGCTGAAGTAAAAAATTCTTGTAACGCCTCGAATTCACTAAAATATCCGGCAACTGTTCCCGCAGAAGAGGGTTTACTCGCCATACGTAATCCAATCAATTGCTTAAACAAGGTAGCCGATAGTTCTTTATCCGCATTTCGTCCAGCCATATCGATGAGATAATGACGTAACATTCGAGCCGCCATATCAAATGCGAAAAATATCATCGCACCAATAGCCAACACCCATAATGTTGTCATTGCTTGATTTGGCACAACGCGATCATACACATTCATAACAAATAATGGGGCAACCAACACAAATAAATTCGTCAGAAATGCCGCGATCATTACATGAAGATACAATCTTTTATTTTTATATAAAACCTTCCAAAACCATGAGGGTTGTTCGATATCAACCATCCCCTGACTTCTTTCTTCTAATTTCACGATAGGTGAAGTTAAAATAACATAACCACCGTAAATTCTAGATAATTCTTCTTTGGAAATAGTTACAGGCTGATGAATATCATCCGATTTCAAAACATCAAATTTATTCAGCTCAGATGATTTAGTAAGTACTAAAGCATCATTATTTTTTAGGATTATAATGGCGGGAACATCAATTTCAGCTAGAGCCTCAAATTTAATTTGTTCTAGCTTAGCCTCTACACCCGCTTGTTCGCACGCTCGCTGCATCAGCGAAGGGGTTAATTTACCTTCGACAAGCGGCAATCCGGAAATTGCTGAATCAGCTGAAAAACGTAAATCGAAAAATCCACAAATTGCTTCCAAACAAGTCAACAATTTATCTTGACTTCGAGCTTCTGCGTTCACTGATACTACCTCCCATCCTAGGAAACACAATTGGGTATTAGATATAGTTATCTAGACCCCTTGATGAAAGTGTAGAACATAGTGACAGATCTCGCCACTTGACGGGAAAATGTGTTTGCGAGGAGAGCCTGGATAGAGCGCCACCAATCGTAGCGAGAAGCACAAGAGTGCTGGTGCCCTATCCTACTAGATTAAAGATTGAAGACTTATTGTTCCTATCGCTTCCAAGACACGATAATACGCTATGGCGTTATCATAATTAGCGCTAACAAGAGCATTTTGCGCGGCATATAAATCATCTTGGGCGTCTAACACATTAAATAATTCTCGCTGACCGAGTTCGAATTGTTTAATGTAGTCCCGCACAACCTGTGTATTAGCGTTTACGGACCCTTTGAATATGGATATGGAGTCACGACTCGATGTAAAATTTGACCATGCATCACGCACTCGCTCTCTCACTTTACGTGCAATATCGAGAGATTTTTGCTGAGCCTGTACACGATCGAATGCCGCAGTATTATAAGCAGCGACATCACTTCCGCCTGCAACAAAATTATACGACAAGACGGCCATCCCCATCACAGAACCATCAGAGCCTTCTACACCACTGAGATTATTGTCTGCTCTAGCCGTTAATTCTGCATCAACCCTGGGGTAAAAACGGGAGCGTATAACTCCAATATGCGCCTTTGCTGCTTGAGAAGTATTGATCGATGCTAAAATGGCAGGATTATTTTCCATCGCAATGGTAACTGCATTAAAAAGATTTCGAGGAAGGAATCTTACAGGCTGTATTGGCATTGCTAAATCGACCGCAGGAGCTTGATTCGCGACTGTACAATAACGGGTTTCAGCTTCTTCCAACAACCTTTTAGACTCGCGGAATTGAGCTTCTGATCGAGCTAATCGAGCATCAGCCAACTCAACATCAACACGTGTACCTGCCCCACCCTTGAATCGTAATCGAACTTTTCTCAGGGTTTCTTTATGTGAATTAACGTTTTTTTGCGCAATCACTAAAATTTCCCGCTGTCGCTTAACATTCAGATAAGCCTCAGCCATCTGTAGCATCACATTGTTGCAGGTATTGCGTAAATCAAATTTGGCACTACGTGAATCAAAAACACGCTCATGAATAGAACTGCCCACACCCCAGCCATCAACAATTAATTGACTGGCTGTCAAAGAAAATTCAGAGCGATCTAGAGTCAAATGGCCTTTTGAATTTTTCAAGGCTCTCACTGTAGGATTGACAGCTCGTTCACGACCACCAGCGGCACGAGCACTAAATTGCGGAAGATATTGACCTACTGCCTGATTAACTTCATAAGCTCGGGCGGTTCGATTCGCTAAAGAAGCGCGCACTTCGGGATTCGTGGCAAGCGTTTGGCGAGATACTTCTGATAATGTGACAGCATATGTCTGAGCTGAAATGCTCAACAATAGCCCTGCCCCTACAACCTTCCAATGTCGAAGTCGCATGAAACCCTCCTAGTTCTGATGTGCATCTAAATAACGATGCCTGGCCGTACGCCTTTTCGCGACAAACGGGTAGTATAATGATTCTCCCCCTCTACAAGCAAGCCCTTCCTACAAATGGGCTAATTACGGGTTCATATGCTATTATTAACGTATCAGCGGTTTCCGCTGCATATGGATTCGCAGAGCAGGGATTATGATCAAAGATTTCAAAGTATCTTTAAAAGTGAGTGTTCTAGGACTATTCCTAACATTGTTCATTGCAACAATATTAACAATTGTACTAATCACCTCATTTCGATTTTATCGATCCCAAATGGTTATTTCTGATCAACAAATGGAAACCGTTGCAAGGGAAGTACAGCGTGAACTGATCGGTGTGTTACATCCCGCAGAGCAATCAAGCAACCTCGCCGTAAAATTAATTGGATCGAACACCGTCGATCTGAACACAACGGCCGAAATGGAAGATTTTTCTTTAGAACTTCTCAAAACAATCCCTAATGCTGCAATGGTGTATTGGGGAGATACTCAAGGAAACTTTATTGTTTCACGACGTGAATCCGATAACACTATATCATCAGAAATTATTAATCGAGGCGCAACTCCACCCACTGACAACTATATTTATCGCGACAGGTCAGAAAAAGTAATTAAAATAGTGGCTCAACCTAAAATCACGTATGACCCACGCTCTCGTCCTTGGTACCAAGATGCTGTTAATAAAAAAGCATTTATTTGGTCTAAAGCCTACGTATTTTTTTCAGGCGCTGGAAAAACACTTGGCGTAACAGCAGCACAACCCGTATATAAAAATAATGTTTTGCAAGGTGTTGTGGGTATTGATATGAAGTTAAAAAGTTTGTCTGAATTTTTAAAAACCCAAGTTATTGGAAAAACAGGCGTAGCATACATCATCGGTGCGTCAGGAAATTTAATTGCGCACCCCAGTCTCGTTAACATTCAAAATAATAAAGACGCCCAATTAAGCTCTGTCAAGGAACTACCCTCCTGGCAAGAAAAAGCATTCGATGAATTTCAAAAATCCGGCAAAGAGAAATTTATTTTTTATGACAAAAAACTGAGCTACCTCGCTTCAATTAAGAACATCCCGGGATTTCAAGATAAGCTTTGGCGTATTGTTGTCGTTGTACCCGAAGATGATTTTGTTGGGGAATTAAAAAATGCTAATATTATGACCATAAAGATTTGCGCCTTAATATTATTCTTCGGTATTATTCTCATTACCTTTTACTCACGACAAATTTCAAAATCTTTGGGGAAACTCGTCGCAGTCACCGGAAAAATCCGCGAATTCGACCTAGCAGAAACACCGCCTATAGATACTCATATTCATGAGATCTCCTACCTCTGTGAAGCTATCTATTCAATGCGAACAGGGCTACGCTCTTTTCAAAAATATGTCCCCGCTGATCTCGTTCGAATTTTAGTGCACAAAGGCATGGGGGATCAGATTGGGGGGTCAAGAAAAGATATCACTATTTTCTTTTCGGATATAAAAAGTTTCACTACGATCGCAGAAAAAATCCCACCCGAAGAACTAATGCAACATCTCTGCGATTATTTTGACGTCGTGAGCACAATTATTCGCGAAAATCTTGGGAACATAGATAAATATATTGGTGATGCCGTTATGGCATTTTGGAATAGCCCCTTGCCTGATGACAAGCATTGCTACCATGCCTGTATTTCGGCGTTACAATTTCAACATAAACTGAAACAACTGAACAAGGTATGGAAAGAATCCGGAAGACCAGAATTCCCGACGCGAATTGGCATTCATACAGGCGATGCAATCGTCGGCAACCTCGGTTCATCAACTCGTGTTAATTATACAGCAATTGGTGACAACATAAATCTAGCGAGTCGCTTGGAAAATATTAATCGAATCTATGGCACAAAAATAATCGTCAGCGACAGCGTTGTGGCTGTAGTAAATGATTTTTTTGTTTTTCGAATTCTTGATTCTATCACTGTCAAGGGGCAAGCCGTTCATCATAAAATATATGAACTAATTTGCGAACGAACCTCTACGACAGACTCTTCGATTTTGAACTATGTTAAACTTTATGATGACGCATTTAATGCCTACCAACAACAACGGTGGGAAGACGCGATTAATCTATTAAACGAACTGCTTAAAGAACATTCGGATGATAAAGCCGCTAAAGTATTGCTTGAACGATGCAAACGTTTTAAGCGAAATCCACCCCCAGCGGATTGGGATGGTGTATGGAGGTATACAACTAAGGACTAATACAGATTATACCAAATAGGCCAAAGTCCAAAAAAGGTCTATAATTGCTATAAGGGGTATTAGAAGTTGATACGTCAACTAAGGTAATGAGGGATTTACTATGATTCTTGAAACATTGGCTAATAACAGCCTCTTCCATAATGTGTCGGAAGATTATTTACAAATGATGGTTGCTAACCGGGTTGAAGTTAACTTAGATCCGGGCGAGTTTCTATTCCATCAAGGCGATTTGGGCAAAGGGATGTATATCTTAGTCGAAGGGACTATCGATGTGGTTCTTGAAACTGACAATCGCCAAAAAATAATTAAAGTCCTTGCAACGCTTCAACCCGGAGAGTACGTGGGTGAAGTTTGTATGTTATCACCGCAAGAACGGACGGCGGGCGTCCATGCCAAAAATAGAGCGAAATTACTTTATATTGACGCTAAACATTTCTTACGTGATATCGAAGACAAGGATCCCAATGCACTGCAAATCAGTCACAACGTCGCACTAACACTTTCAGAGCGATTAAAAAAGGCGAATGCGCTTGTGGCCTCTCTGTCACGAGATAATTTATCGGCGATTGTATAACATGAAAATGATTTTCTTAGGATCAGGGACCGCCTTCACTATAGGCGCAAATAATTATCATTCGAATGTTTTACTGGTAACCGATGATAACAAAAAATTATTGATCGATTGCGGGTCTGATGCACGTCATGCGCTCTATGAACTGAAAATGGCACACCGTGATATTACAGACGTGTATATTTCTCATCTACATGCAGACCATATGGGTGGATTAGAATGGCTCGGGTTCACTCGCAAATTCGATGATCAGTGTGACAGACCAAAACTCTACATCAGCGAATCACTTATGCATGATTTATGGGAAAAATCACTTTCAGGAAGCATGGAATCACTTGAAGGCGAATTGTGTCATTTAAACACATACTTTGACCCCATCGGAATTAAAGAAAATGACACATTTCATTGGAACGGAATTGAATTTCGTGTAGTTCAAACAGCTCATGTTATGAATGGATTTACACTAGCGCCTTGCCACGGTCTTTTTTTCAAAGCCAATCAAACTAAAATTTACTACACTGCAGACACTCAATTTTGCCCGCAATTACTTATGCGATTCTACACCGAAGCTGATGTTATTTTTCAAGATTGCGAGACAGCAACACAACATAGTGGCGTGCATGCTCATTTCAGTGATCTGGCCACACTTCCTGAATCGATAAAAATGAAAATGTGGCTTTATCATTACAATCCCGGACATCTCCCCGATGCAAAAGAGCACGGTTTTTTGGGGTTCGTGAAAAAAGGGCAAGAATTTAAATTCTAGCGCTTCATCGTATCAAAAAATTCTTCGTTAGTTTTGGTATGACCCAATTTTTCCAACAAGAAATCAATAGAAGGCTTTTCACCCATATTATGGAGTATTCTTCGTAATATCCACATTCTATTCAGCTCTTCCGCATTTGTAATCAATTCTTCACGACGAGTACCTGAACGTTGAATATTAATTGCCGGGAAAGTTCGTCCTTCGGCAATAGCGCGATCCAAATGAATTTCACTGTTACCCGTACTTTTAAATTCTTCGTAAATAACGTCATCCATTTTTGAACCCGTATCAATCAACGCGGTCGCTAAAATTGTTAAACTTCCACCACCTTCAATATTACGAGCAGCACCAAAAAATCGTTTCGGCCGTTGTAATGCATTGGCATCAACACCACCCGTTAAGACTTTTCCTGAAGCAGGAACAACAGTATTGTAAGCACGTGCTAAACGAGTAATAGAGTCCAATAAAATAACAACATCAAGTTTGTGTTCGACTAAGCGCTTCGCTTTTTCAATTACCATTTCAGCAACTTGAATATGACGTGTTGCAGGCTCATCAAAAGTACTCGCAACGACTTCACCTTTAACGCACCGCTCCATTTCAGTTACTTCTTCAGGGCGCTCATCAATCAACAATACAATCAAATAACATTCAGGATAATTATTCGCAATTGATGCTGCTATATTTTGAAGCATCATTGTTTTACCCGCTTTTGGTGGAGAAACGATCAAACCTCGTTGTCCTTTACCAATAGGCGCCACCAAATCAATGATGCGCGGAGTAACATCTTCTTTACTACCGTTACCGCGTTGCATAATAATTCGACTATCAGGATGCACTGGAGTTAAATTTTCGAATGCCACACGATCTTTCGCAACTTCAGGCGAGTCAAAATTAATTTTTTCTACTTCTATCAGGGCTAAATATCGTTCGCCTTCTTTTGGCGCTCGAATAATACCGACAACACTATCACCTGTTCTTAAATTAAATCGTCTAATTTGGTTAGGTGAAACATAAATATCATCAGGACCCGGCAAATAAGACATTTTGGGAGATCGTAAAAACCCGAATCCATCGGGTAATATTTCAAGTACACCATTCCCATGAATCGCTGTCTTTAGCTCAGGATGCTCAAGAGCTAATTTTTTTGAAATTTCAAAAATTAAAACTTGTTTGCTCTTTCCGGCAAGGTTATCAATTTGCAATTGCCTGCCCATTTCCATTAACTCTTCGGGTCTTTTTTGCTGGAGATCAGCGACATTTATACTTTCAACTTTGACTTTAACCACAATTTTTCTCTCTCGTTATAGAACAAATTTTGCATGAAACAAAATTAGTTATAGAAATTAATTTAAAGATACTCATCAACAAAGGCCGTTAATTGGGATTTTGTCAATGCACCTACTCGTGTCGCTTCATTTACGCCATTTTTAAATATCATTAATGTCGGAATTGAACGCACAGAATATTTTACAGCCACATCAGGATTTTCATCAGTATTTAGTTTCACAACTTTTAGTCGATCTGAATATTCTACAGAAACCTCATCTAAAATTGGCGCTATGCTTTTGCATGGCCCACACCACTCAGCCCAAAAATCAACCAACACTGGGCCCTGTGCTTTTAGCACTTCCGTTTCGAATGATGCATCGGTAACAGCTACTGTGTTTTTACTCATTACTTAAGCCTCTAAAATTAACCTTCACCACGTAAAATTTTGTTGAATTCACTGATAAAGGGGATTAATCAAATGGGAATTCTCGGGTCTGCCGAGCTAGGACTCTATAAGCATAGGCACTAATTTCAGAAAAAGCAAGCCTGAAAGCACGTCTCAGTTAAGAATTATTGTACTATAGATTTCCCAAGCCACCATTTCTTTGAGTATCTGCCGCATTGTCGGCCTGACCATGCTCTAAGCTTAACAACTCAACTGCTTGATTATCGGGCAAATTGTTTCGTTCTTGACCACCCGCATAGGCCACTCTAAATCGTCCCGCCCTTACCAAATTATCTAAAGCCGCAGGACTTCTATCACCTTGAATAAAACGCATCTCAGGGGATAAATCCCATCCCATTGTAATTCTCACAACGCCATCTAAATAGCTCGTAATAAAATCGCCGGATGCAATAAAAATACTATGCGACCCACCAACTATAATTGCGACCAGAAAAGGTGTTCCAAAATTTGACACTAACAGTGTTTGGATATTATACGTTGACAAAGCCATATTAATGACCACAATCGTGACACCATTTAACCCTAAAAATACAATCTTAACGGGTACCGGCATTCTCAAAATCATGCGATTAATTATTCCAATTACGGGCGAACCTTCCAGGGCATAAATAGCCTGAAAACAAAAATTTTGAATCGTACCAAAAAATGTAAAAATGAACGCGTTAGCATTCGCCCACCCTCGACTTCCTGTGAACTCAAATGCTGTATTATAGATTACTATATACGTACGATAAACGAGCTCCAGCATACCTAATGTAACGATAATATAGGTTCCGGTACCCGGTCTTTGCGGGGGAAAAGGTCTTCCTTCCGCCGCATATCGATCTCGCCAAATCATGCGCAAATCAGAGCAAATGGAAAATAGCACCGCGAAACCCGCCAATAATAAACTAAACCCAATCGTTAAAAAGGATCGACTTGAAATATTCCAAAATTCTCGAGTGCCTTCTTCATTTTCGTTAGCGACTAATCCTGCGAGAGCGACACATGATGCGACAGAAACATAACCTAACCAAGCTCTTGTTTCAAAAACAGGGGAAAGATATCGTCTATTGATAAAAGACACAAAAGCATTTGACGGGGGAACAAATATTGCAATAGGCGTTCTAAATCTATTCGCCAACCAATCTACACCATGGGCAGTATATTCTTGGATTGCAGGTGTCCAAAATCGCCACGTTACATAAGCCGTACCACAAAACCATAACGTGAAAAACATCGCAAGAATGCGGTTGTCACCAATAAGCGGATAACCTAATAATAATATAAGGTCAAAAATACTTAGAACTTCTTCGAAAGAATTTGCGTAAGTGACTAATGCACGAAAAACAAAACCGATGAAAATTGCTGAGGTTGTAAAACTAACTAAATTTAATGGGGCGGGTTGTGTAGGTGGAAAAAATTCATTCTCTGGCCAGCGTGGAATTTCTAAAATTTCATCGTCATCACGTTCAACGACAGCCAACTGCAAGCCCGTTTCGTTGCTACCACCACCATTCTCTATACTATCTTCTTCTAATGCTCGCATTATTATCTCTCATACAAACCCATAAAGGGCACATTTTACTCTTTTATTGCCAAAAAAACAACTTAACTGGGATTACAACAGCAGTCCCCGGCTAATAGAAATCATTTGCATTCAAGGTGATAGAAGAGATTCCTTTTGCGATGAGGGGTTTTAGGGGAGAGAATCGTGATTCTCTCCCCTAAATATATTAAAGGAAGCATCTCTCGGTTTTAAAATCAACACTCATCAATACAGGGCATTGAGCGACTAAAATACCCAAAATCCTTAACCGAGAGATGCTGGCGGCCTAATCTGGAAAGCGAGCAGCTGCCCATAGCCCTCCAAAGGTGATGCAATCAAAATAACCAGCAGCTGTAAAGCGAGAATTAAAAACAAGGGAGATAAATCATGACCTCCTATGGGCGGGATTAATCGTCTCACAGGCCTTAAACTAGGTTCCGTTAGTTTATAAATCGCTTCCAAAACGGGAGCTAGTTGCGCATTTTGAATCCAGGATAAAATCACTCGACCAATGATTAGATAAATAAATAAGTGGAATACATTTTGTAGTAAATCGCCAAGACACCACACGATAATCCCTGATAAACGAGGCGAGCTGGAAAATAGCATCCATCCCATAAAAATAAATTTCATTACTGTTAAAGTCACAATAACAACGAGCACTGCAAAATCGATTCCTCGCCAAGTAGGCAACCAGTGCTGCAACGCTTTAACTGCAGGTGTCGTAATACGAATTACAAACTGACAAAGAGGATTATAATAATTTGCGTGCAATTTTTGCAGCAATAATCGCAACAAAAGTAACATGATGTAAAACGAAAAAACGGTGTCTAATAAAGACCATAAAGAGGCAATAATTGTCGACATCGCTAATCCTTCTATAAATGGGCTACTTTAAACCTTCAGATAATTCTCGTGCACGAACAGCCGCAGCCGTCATTGCATCATAAACCAATTTTCGCAAACTTCCTGATTCCAGAGTCTTGATAGCTTGCTCTGTAGTGCCTCCTGGTGAAGTCACTTGTTCACGTAACATTATCACAGAATCAGAACTTTCCAAGGCTAATCTTGCTGCGCCTAGCGCCGTTTGTAAACTGAGCAAACTCGCCTCACCTTCCGAAAGTCCTAATTTAGTAGCGGCTTCTTGCATCGCTTCAATTAACAAAAAGAAATAAGCGGGACCACTACCCGACAACGCTGTCACTGCATCTAATTTAGATTCATCATCAACCCAAACGGTGACACCAACCGATCGCAATAATGTTTCTGCTATCTCTCTTTGTATTTCAGACGTATTCTCATTCGCGAATAAGCCAGTGGCAGCACTACGAACCAACGCAGCGATATTAGGCATGCATCGAACAATTGCACAATTGAATCCGAGTTTTTTTTGAATAAGCTCCGCTCTGACACCAGCAGCAATTGAAATCACCAACAACTGGCGTTCCTGAATTGTCTGAGCAAGCTCTTCAATAACAACAGAAATTATTTGCGGTTTCACACACAAAACAATCACATCAGTCACTGCTGCAATTGATTTATTATCAGTTGAAATATGAATATTGAGATGTTCTGAGAGCTTTTGCAAACCAGCAACATCAGGCGAAGAAGCATAAATTTTCTGAGGATCATATCCATCATTTATGAGTCCAGCAATTAAATTGGCCCCCATATTTCCTGCACCAATAAACGCAATTTTTCGTCCGTCCATAACTTATCCTCTATAAAAAATCTTTAAATCTACCAACAAAAAACCAGCTTCTTTGCCACACACATTATTCTGAAATAACTGGCCCCGCTTTTAAAATCGCTTCAGAAACGGTGAACTTTTTGAAATTCCCCACAAACCGATTAATCAACTCTTGCAAATTTTGCTGATATTCATTTTGATCTTTCCAATTTAATGAAGGATTCAACAAATCTGGATCCACTCCCTTCACCGATGTAGGAATTCGCAAATTAAAACCCGGCAACAAAACCGTGTCTTCTATCTTTAATTCACCACTCACTGCTGCACTCACAACGGCACGAGTTGTTGGAATTGAAAAACGCTCTCCACCTTTTCCATAACCACCGCGAGACCAGCCGGTATTAATTAAATATACCTGAGCACCGCTCTGATCAAGGCGATGCATCAACAATTCAGCGTAAACGCTAGCTGGTCGCGGAAAGAAAGGCGCCCCAAAACATCGACTGAACGTTTCTTTAATTGCTGCTGTGCTGCCCACTTCAGTACTTCCAACCAATGCGGTGTACCCACTCAAAAAGTGATAAGCGGCTTGCTCTTTACTCAAGAGCGAAATGGGAGGCAACACGCCGTAAAGATCGCACGTTAAAAAAATCACTGCCGTTGGCTCACCCGCTTGATTTGCAATCACACGTTTTTCAATATGCTCAAGTGGATAAGCTGCCCGACTATTTTGAGTATATCGATCATCTGCATAATCAGGTTGACCATCATCTTTTAATACGACATTTTCCATGATGGCGCCATCACGAATAGCATCCCAAATTAACGGCTCTCTCTCTTGTGACAAATTAATACACTTGGCGTAGCAACCACCTTCGAAATTGAATACTCCATTTTCACTCCAGCCGTGCTCGTCGTCACCAATTAAAAAACGATCTGGGTCAGCAGATAACGTCGTTTTCCCCGTTCCAGATAATCCAAAAAACAACGCCACATCACCGTCTTGGCCAACATTCGCAGCACAGTGCATAGGAAGAACACCTTTAGGTGGCAACAAAAAATTCATCACAGAAAACATGGCTTTTTTCATTTCACCGGCATAACGAAGACCTGCTAACAAAACTTTCCGCTCAGTAAAATTAATAATTAAAGAAGCTTCACTTCTCACACCATCACGCGCTGGATCTGTACTAAATCCAGGCGCACTGAGAATTGTCCATTGTGGATGTTCAATGCTTTCTCTTTCTTGAGCTCGAATGAACATATGTTGAGCAAATATTGCATGCCATGCATATTCGGTAATCACTTTAATAGGTAATGAATAACGATGATCTGACCCCACTGACAAATTCGATTCAAACGTATCTTTATCTTCAAGATATTCCGTCACGCGCGACCATAATTTTGCAAAAAGGGCAGGGTCAATGGGTTGATTGATTTCACCCCAATCTACTGTGTTTTCCGTCAGGGAATCCTTGACCAAATAGCGGTCTTTTGGCGAACGTCCCGTACGGCTGCCCGTTGTTGCGACGTACGCCCCATTAAGACAAGGCGATACTTCACCCAGTTTTAACGCCAATTCACCCAATTCCGCCACCGATAAATCTTTGTATACAGTGGGTGCTGATAATTCTCTCATTTTACTCTCCTCTGGCGGTCACTTTTGATAAAACAATGATTATCTCAGAACTACCCCGATATCTCAATCTCGTAGAGCAATACAGGCAATTTAAACATTTTGAGATTCTGGGCAAACACGTGTATAATCGATCCAAATTCACCCTCAGAGAGTCCTGCCATGAGTAAGAAACCAGCAGAATCGCTTAAAAACAAACTTCTCATAAAAACGCCAGATTTGGACGATTCGATATTTTCAAAATCAGTCGCTTATATCTTTGAAGACAACGACAATGGATCCATGGGGATTGTGATCAATAAACCAATGGAAATTACCTTGGCCAGTATTCTGGAGCATCTCGAAATTCCCGCTGATAATCCTGACTTCAACAATTATCCCGTTCTTCGTGGTGGCCCTGTAGCACCCGAACATGGTTTCATTATTCACCGAGAAAAAATTCTGGGACAAGGACTTCTCACAGACCCAGCTAACAACCTCATCATTTCTGCTTCAAAACAAGATCTCATTACTTTTCCTCAAGCGTCTTTCAGCAACATGCTCATCACTTTAGGCTATGCAGGCTGGAGCAAAGGGCAATTATGGGACGAAATCAAAGAAAACTCTTGGCTTGTTGCACCTTTAGATATCAAAATTTTGTTTGAAGTCCCCTATGAAGATCGCTGGAACGCAGCAGCAGCCTCAATTGGATTAGAATTCAGCCGTTTTGTTTCTGAAGCCGGTCATGCATAAATTCCAAGCGACATAGGATCTCATTTTGTCCAATATTACAGTGCTTGGTTTTGATTTTGGCATGAAACACATTGGTGTAGCGGTAGGGCAAACAATCACACGCACTGCAAATCCTCTTACTAGCCTAAAAGCCATAAATGGCATCCCCAAATGGGATGAAATTGCAAAAATTATCACCACCTGGAACGCTCGAGCACTGGTCATCGGAATTCCACTCAATATGGATGGCACTGAACAGCCCATCACAGCCGCAGCAAAAAAATTCGGCAATCGACTAGAGGCCCAATTCAAATTACCCGTGCATCGCGTTGACGAACGCCTCACCACAGTTGAAGCCAAACAACAATTATTTGACTTATCAGGCTATAAGGCCCTCGACAAAACCGCTATCGACAGCTATTCTGCCAAACTCATCCTAGAAAGCTGGTTACAATCTCAGGCGTCGCGTCTTGAGTTGTGAGAGGTTTTGCAAATTTGATATTATAATTTAATAATACCCTTGACAATGTTCACGACATTGAATATTTTAGCCCAACATTGTTCACTATTCATGTTAAAAGGAGTTAATATGTCCATGAATCAGGCTAAGATAGCCACATCTGTTCTTTTTGCATTATCATCCGGTACCGCTTTAGCTCAAGATTTCCACAAAGGTTTCTACATTGGCCTCAATTCTGGCGCTTCATTCGTTACAGGACAAACAAATAGCGAATTAATCACGGGAGTGAATTTTATAAATCCAGTGAGTTCAACCACTCGGTATCGCGATGAAGACAGCGCCCGAGGTTACAATGGTGGAATATCACTAGGCTGGAATTTCTATGCTGATCGTGAATATGTATACGGAATAGAATTGAGCGGTAATGCATTCTCAAATACTGCTAATCAAACCTTCTGGAATTTCACACCAGATGCTGGGTTACCTGATCTTATTAATTTCCAAGAAAGTTGGAAGATAAGATATACAGTTGATCTCACATTTAAACCAGGTGTACTGATCTCCGACTCAGCTGAACTGTACGGAATTCTTGGCGTTTCGACAGCGAAATTAAAAACCAAACTTAAAAATCTTGTTCCTGCATTAGCTGGATCGAGTCCATTGACATTTAATGATAGCAAAGATGTATACGGGTTTGTGTTAGGTGCTGGGGCGCATAAACAACTGTGTAATCACTTTGGGTTATTCACTTCTTACCAATATACTTATTACGGCAGCAAACATTTATCTGACGGCGTCGAAGGAAACCCATCAAATGGAAACGATAATTTCCAAAACTTCATTAAGCATCGCAAACTTCGAGTCGATACCAACGTATTCAAAATTGGTTTAGTCTACACATTTTAATAAATCGCCTATCGAGGGGCATATTTTATATGCCCCCTCTAAAATAAATAATTGAGTAATTCAATGTCAAAAAATAATATTTACACAAGAACGGCAAAACTCGAAGATCTCAATGAAATCATGCAAGTAGAAAAAAGTTTTTCACTAGACCCCAAACATCATGCCTCTATCGAAAAAATGCGATCACGCATAGAAAAGTTTGAGCAGGGATTTTTTTTAACTTACGTTGACAATCAATTGGCGTATATTATCAGCACATGTTGTGTTCATTATAATTCCGAAAACCTCAGTAATTTCAGTAGCTGGGATCACATCACCAACAATGGTTTTCTTGCCGACCAGGAACCACCACAAAATGCTAACGCGCTCTATATTGTTTCAGGTGTAGTGGAACAGTCCTTCCAACAACATAATTTGTTTGGAGCTCCATATCCTCATTTATTAGCGCTGGCACAAAAATTAAAACTTAACTATATTATTGCGGGTGCAATTTTACCTGGTTACGCTAACTACATTAAACAAAACGGCGCTATATCTGCACAAGACTATGCTCAAATACGCATTGGCAAACGCCTCATAGATCCCCTACTAGAAAAATATCGTCGCATTCATTTTCATGTTCCTGATCAACGTCACATCATTGAAAATTATTATGAGCACTCAGACAGCCTAAGCTATTCCGCTATCGTCGTTCATGATATCACCAATGACGCACCAGGAAAAAAATAAATGCAAAAAATTAAACTTGATTTTTATGACCCTGATTTTATCGCCGACCCTTACCCCACTTATCAACTTATTCAAGAAAAAGAACCTGTTTACCAAGATGACAGCGGTGTTATTTATCTAACCAAATACCAAGACGTGGTTGCTTTATTAACGAATAAAAACACCTCACGAAGACCACCGCATCATTTCAAGACACTCACTCAAGAGCAATTACGTGAGAATGATATGGATGCCTTTTTGATGAACTGGCTAATATTTCAAGACCCGCCAAAACACACCCAAATGCGCCAATTTTTCGCTAAAGCCATCAATCCTAAATTTATTCGTGCCCGTGCTGATACAATTTCAGCCTTATCTGAACATTTACTACAGTCACTAAAAAAACGTGATCAATTTGATATTGTATCTGAATTCGCTGGGCCTCTCAGCTTGGCTGTAGTATGCGATCTTAGTGGATTACCGCCACACGAAAATCAATTTATTAAATTATATTCTGATACCATTACTCAAAATCTGGATACCGGCTCATCTGATAAGGTTTATAGCATACAAACATTACTTCCTACTTTAAGACAATTTTTTCACGACTATCTAGCGGATTATAAAAATAATCCTCAAAGTAACTTTTTATCCTACGTGATAGAAAATAATGCTTTAATGGAAGAGCCTCTAAATGATACTCAAATAGCAGACGCAACAACCTTTATAGTATTTTCGGCACATGAAACCACCCGACTGGCTATCAGTTTATCAATCTATAGTCTTTTACGTCATCCTGATCAAATCGAATTATTAAAAAATCACCCCAACCTCATAACTCAAGCTGTAGAAGAATGTTTACGCTATGAAACCCCTTTCAATAAGTTATCTCGTTGGACCACAGCCCCAGTGACCATTAATGAAACTGAAATACCTGAAAATACCCTCGTTGTGCCTCTTTTAAATGCTGCCAATCGAGACCCTGAAATTTTTGACGATCCTCATCGCCTCAATATAAAAAGAGAACAATTAAATTTAGCCTTTGGAAAAGGGATACACACTTGTTTAGGCTCTGTACTTGGAAGACTTGAAACTGAGATTGCCCTACAGCAATTTATTAAAATTTTACCTGAAGCAAAATTAGTTCCAAATCAAACTGCATGGGGGAACATTACAAGCTTGAGATATATCACTCGATTAATGATACAAAATTCACAGTAAGATAAATTAACCTATGGATAAAACAACTGTTGTAAAAAACATTATCGAATCTCTCGAGAAATCACAGTGGTATTCACCAGATTACATGCGGACTCGGCAGCTCACTCGACTAGAACAAATTATTACCCACACATTTAATACTGTGCCTTTTTACCGAGAATATCTTGAACATTCTAATTACCAACCTTCACAACCACTCACTCAAGAATTTTTGTCGTCGCTCCCGATTTTATCACGTCAACAACTGCAATCGGGTCAAGACACCACCTTAAAAAGTACTGCCCTGCAAGCTGACGATTTCACTTATCCGATCGTAACATCGGGTTCAACGGGCGTTGCTGTACGATTAATTGGGACTTTTGACACCACCTGTTACTGGCAAGCTCTCTCCATGCGAGAACATTTGTGGCATCAACGCGACTTTAGCAAAACTTTGGCCGCCATTCGTTGGGCAAAACGCAATGAAGCGCTACCACCACTGGGCGAAACCAACAAACACTGGGGAAGTGTAACAGAAGGGATCATCAATACTGGTGCCGGCTTTTTTCTCAATATTGCTTCATCTACACAAAGCCAGCTCAAATGGCTTCAAATGATCAATCCTCATTATCTTTTAAGTTATCCATCGCAACTTAAAATTGTATTGCAAGAAATTATCGATCAAAAAATTCTACTGCAAAATCTTCTAGAAATTCGAAGTTTAGGAGAAACCGTAGATCCAGAACTTATCTCAATGTCAAAAAACTACCCTGTTAAATTCACGGATATTTACAGTTCTGAAGAATTTGGAATAATTGCAATTCAATGTCCAGAATACCATAATTATCATGTACAATCAGAAAATGTCATCATAGAAATTTTAAATGATGACGATAAACCAAGTGCATTAGGCGAAGAAGGTCGCATAATATTAACTAGTTTGCATAATTTCGCCACACCATTGCTTCGTTACGACATTGGAGACTACGCCCAACTGGACACCGCCTGTCCTTGTGGACGTGATGCTCTACCTACAATAAAAAAAATATGCGGTCGTAAACGCAATCGCATTATTTTTCCTAACGGCGAAAGTCGATTTCCATACCTTGGCGAAAGAGAAGAATATCGTCATATCACCAAAGCTGTAAAGAAATTCCAAATGATTCAGCATGATCTGAAAAAAATAGAATGCAAACTTGTTGTGGACAACCCATTAACACCAGACCAAAAAAATCGTTACTCAAAGCTAATCAAAAAAAATCTCGGTTATCCTTTCGATATCGAACTCACATTTCACAGCGACATCCCTCGACAACCCAACGGAAAATTCGAAGAATTTGTATCCTTAACACCATTTGACTCAAAACTAAATTCAATATAATATTTATGGAGATTTTATAAGAGGGTGAAATCAGTGTCTCGAATTTTATTTACGATTTTCTTTTTTCTCTCAATAGCTACTTACGCTGAGGAAAAAATAGTCCTATCTGTGGAATTGGCGGCAACTTCTGCGGAAAGAGAATGGGGATTAATGGGAAGAACTTCTCTGCCTGAAAATAGTGGAATGCTATTTATTTACCATCCTGCTCAAAAATTAAATTTTTGGATGTTCAATACTTTCATCGACTTATCTTTAGCCTACATCGACAGTAATTTTACTATTAGAGAAATCTACGACATGAAGGCCTATCCTGAAAAAATGGACCCCAACCGTCCCGTGAAAAAGCTTTCTGACATCGACAAATACTGGCACTGGGGCCCTGAAAAAACTTTTTTCCGCGAACATAGCACTGCCTCTAAGGGCGAATATCCTTACGCTTTGGAAGTTAATGTTGGATGGTTTAACAAACAACACATTAAAGTTGGAGATAGAATAGAACTTGATGCAAAAAATAAATTAATTATATTCAATAGAGATTAAAAGTTTCTGCTGCAGCAAAAAATGTACGGCATTAGTTAAGTCAAAATCCTGGAACTCATTTTTTACTGCTTGAAAGGATTCTCCCAAACTTTTTCCTTTCAATAGAGTATCAATAAATAACCACAAATCAGCACCCTCCCAAAACGTCAATACGGTATTATACGGGCGGGCGACTAGGGCGTATGTTTTCTTAGAAATAGAATTGACAGTGGCGTTGTCAGGATTTTCTATTATGTCGACTATTTCATCGAGAGCAAATGGGCTCATCATTGTAAAAACAGATGGGTGCAAAGTGAATGCAAGTGCTTCAACATTTTCTTCCGCAATACTAACTAATGCATCTGACTCGAGCATCATAACAGATGCTGCGCTGTATGATAAATGTTTAAGCCATTCATATTCTGCAAAGTCTTTTAGATACGATAAATTTTTAAGCGATTCTTGTTGATAGATAAAATCAGGAAATTGAGCACCCCAATCATCTAAACAACCTGAAAAAGGCAAATTAGCATCGATACTGCAAAATGCTCTTGCAAGATTATCGGCGCATTCTTCTCCTAATAAGATCCAAACACCTGGGAAGGTTACCGCCAGCGCTTTTCGAAGAGCATCAAAAATCGTGTTTTTATAAATAGATACACGATCCATAGGATTCGATGAAGAAATAAAATGATAATCACTGGATTTCTGGTGCAGAATCGCATCGCAAAAATCTTTTTGTATCTGCTCAAGTGTTTTCAATTGCCATTACCTCCTGTGGCAGATAATCCAATGCTTTCCTCGATTCTTTTATTAATGTGTCAAGCGATGGAATCTGTGCATCCCACTCTAATAATGTTGGCTTAGCGCCAAATTTTGATATTGCATAACCATATAGCGCCCAAACTGCTCCATCAACTGTTGTATCGTGAGTGTCTATATGTATCTTCTGATCTGGTGTTATGGATTTAATAGAATGGCCCGCCAAATGAACTTCTCTCACTAAATCAGGGGGCACGGAATCGATATACTTATTCATATCCCATCCATGATTTGAGCAAGAGACAAAAATATTATTCACATCCAACAAAATTTTTGCACCCGTTTTCTGGCACAACGTGATCAAAAAACTCTCCTCCTCCATTTCTGATGATGCAAATTCAAGATATGAAGACGGATTCTCTATTAATATTTCTCGACCCAAATAACTTTGAACTTGATCTATATTACGAGCAATAACTTCCAAGCTCTCTTTTGTATAAGGAATCGGAAGCAAATCAGGTAAAAAAAGATTTCCTACTCTACTCCACGAAAGATGTTCTGAAACAAGAAATGGGTTTAACTGCTGAATGAGATTTTTCAATCGACTCAAATGCTGCTCATCAATCCCAGATGACGAACCTAATGAAAGCCCTACCCCATGTAGACTTAATCGGTAATGCTCTCGAATGGAAAGTAAATTTTCTAAAGAAGGGCCGCCTGCCTGGAAAAAATTCTCACTGTGAATTTCCCACCATCCCACAGACGGTAATTCCTCCAGCACTTGCCGGATATGTGGGTGCCTCAATCCAATTCCAATCAGCTGACACATAAAAACTTGCCTTTTTCGAAAATTTAGAAATGATACAATTCAACCTTAGATATATTTTTTCCATGAACCGATAACCATCATAGTAAATATCTTGAATAGTTAATTATTAACTGATTTTTTGAATCACACATCAATTTTCTCATAGATCGAGAAATATAGCCCTCAACAGTTCTATAAGATTTATTTACAACTCTTGAAATCTCCTTTGCTGATAATCCCTTAATATACTGACGTAATATATCAAGCTCGCTTTGAGTTAATATGATGCTCCCAGTAGATGTTTGAAAAGAAAACTTTTCGCCAAGACCGTTATTTAGTGCGCTGCTATCAACGGCTATCGAAACACCATCCTCTATATTATGATCGGGCGATATTTTTAGCTTGCCAAATCGAAGGTTATTATCATCAATTTCTTCTAAAATATAATTGACAAATCTATAAAATACACCATTCATATGTAATAAATATAAATACTTAATGGGTACATCGCTATTTGAGAAAAAGTAATACACATGATTAGAGCTCAAAATTTTGGAATGTATTCCTATTCCACATTTCACACCATAAATCTTAGAAAGAATGTTAAAAGCCTCATAATCAAATTTTAGGTCCCAAATGTAATAGATATCATCCTGTGAATTTTCCAGCTGAAATACTGGAGCATAATTGAATATTTTTTCGCTAATATATACCTCATCAAACTCGTCTATATTTGATATGATTGATCTATTATCATCATCTATCATTGTTAAGCAAAAATAATCTATATCGAACTTATCTTTTAGTATTTTGCACTTTTCCTTCAGTGTGTTCATAGCAAATAATCCTTAATGTTAGTTAGCAACATATCATAAATGTTAAGAGCATCTTTCTCATCACCCATCGCAATAACCGATAACGAATTTTGGTATTCAGCATATGTCATGAAATATTTTGTAAAATTTATCGGTGAGTTACTATCATTTGATAATAGCTCAGAAATAACTCTACGTATAGGCTCATTAAAGTGCTTTAAATGTTTCTGCGCTTCAGAAATCCATTGTAAAAAAGAAATTTCTTTTTTAGTAGGGTTATTATTTATATCGAATAATTGATTGAGATTTTTTTCTACTGGGTTGAAAATATTATATATAAAATAATTTTCATTGTGATAAATAGGTTGTAAGTTCTGTAGAATTATACTCTCCACTAATACATCAATTGGAATAGCGTTGACATATAATGCTCTAGATAATGGCAAATTTTCAGTCATCGCAATCAATCGCAGCAACTGATGGAATATATCTTTTTGATTAATCACAAATTTTTCTAGAGTAGATGTAACTTGGCCTAAACGGAATATTGATATTGCAATGTGCTTAGAAGATATGTCTCTTAAAATTAACTCTGTAGCAGCCTTGCAAAGCAGGTATCCTGAATAATTACACCTAAGCTGTTGGCTTTCAAATAATTCATTAAAGGTGGTGACTTGCTCTAATATATTATTAACAGGCAAGCTGGACAAGTAGTTTAATTTCTTAGGTTTATAAGCAAAAGCAAATTGCAGCACATTATCTAACGACGCTGAATATATAGCCCACAGAGAGTCAAATTTTTCAAAGTGATTAACATATTCTGACATATGAAATATAACATCAATTTTATTACATAGATTTCTCCATTTTTTAATACTCATTCCAAAATTCTTTAGTTCAGTATCCCCGGCAATTAATGTAACATTGTTTTTTTCTAGCTCATTTTTGCAATTACATATTTTAGTGGAATTACAAAAATAGCAAAAAAACGTGGTTCTTTTATTTTCTCTAATTAAGCAGTAAATATTATTATCTTTGTTCTGACTCAAAAACTTTAGCAGGTGGGAACCAATAAAACCTAAAGCACCAGTTAATAGTATGTTACACGTTGATCCTTTCTCATCTAATCTTGGCATTTTAGTATCATAATTCGATTGCGGCTTAACTATACAAGGCTTTGCTTGAAGAGTAACACTTTGTTTTTTTGAGGGAACAAAACCCAAACTTATTATTAAGTCACCAATGGTTTTGGCACTCAGTATATCTGTAAGTTTTAACCGTAAATTAAAAATGTTTTCTAACTGATATATAAGATTGGCGTAATGAATAGAGTCCAATGTTAATAATTCTTTTAGAGACAAAACTTCGCTATCTGAGAGCGTTTCATTTTTTCTTACCTTATTTGACAATAATAGGATTTTTTCAATTATACAGCTTGGAGTGGATATACTGAAGTGTCTTAGTGGAATAATATGTTTCTCATTAATCATATAAAGAATTTTCAATTTTGGAAGTTTTCTATTTTGTGAGTAGGGTAAATCATCATGGAGGATAACGTATATATCGGAGATTATTATACCACTATAAAACGTAAACAAATACATCCTGACTTGATTAAATAATTCTATCATATCAATATCATTGTCTTTATCGAAAACTAAAATCAAAACTAATTTAGAATCATTGTAATTCGCAATAGTGCTAATAACATGGTATTTTTGACAAATATTTGATTGCATGTCCTGCTCTAGGACATCTAAATTATAATTTTGACCGCTAACTATTATAGTCCTGTCAGATCTACCTATAACATATAACACACCATTCTTCTTAAAACCCAAATCTTGTGTGTCGAAATAACGCTTTGATTGATAATACAAAAATTGTGAATCAGACCTATTGTGGTAGTCAGTTAATATCGAACTGCTATTGACATATATCTTTCCAATCTGTTTATCCTTAAGCACCTTTGAATTATTCACTATTAATACGTGTGTTCCATGGGATGCTTTTCCGCAACCCATGAATGTCTTTAACCCTCTATTTATACGAATTTTTTGCGTAGTAGGTGGTGTGTCGCGAGGTGTGCTACATATTAATCCATTACTTTCTGTCATCCCATAACTAACACAGAAATTATTGTAATCAAAACCATATTTACTGTATAAAGTTGAAAATTTCTTTATTAATGAGTAAGAAACAACCTCACTACCGATAAACGCAACCTTCCATTTTTTCAGAGTTGAATCCGTTGATAAAAGCTTTATATTATCGATGCACAGTTTATATAAATAAGGGGGGCCGCCAGCATGTGTTACTCCGTATTTAGAAATTACCCGCAACCATTGTGATGAGTCATCTAAAACGGACTGAGTTGGCATTATAATGCATCTCCCACCTTTTACTAATGGTAACAAAATACCTGCTACAATAGTTGCAGCATGATAATGATTACCGATAGTTAGGCTGGTACTTAACTCATCGAAACCCCAAACCTTTGATGTGTAATTAATGTTGTATAGCAATTGGCTTTCTGTAGCTATAACACCTTTTGGTTTTGAGGTTGATCCAGACGTGTATAATATATGAATATTCTGGTCTTCCGTCACATTTATATCTACAGCGCCGAGAGTTTTCCGATTGTAATTTGAGATAAGATCATTTAAAATTATCAAATTAACATTCGACAAGTTGATGTAGTCTTTTGAATCATTATTAACGATAATGATGCTTGTCTTTAGCTCCTGAGTTAAAAAATCAATATATTTGTTTACGTTTATCATATTATTTGTAGATATTGCTGGGCAAACTCCAACCAATATTTTTTCTTTGATACATGCTAGATAGGCTATGACAAACTCAATTGATGGTTTAAATGCAAGAATAGCCGTAGAATCACTAAGACCATATAATTTCAATTTATCTGAGAGTTCACATATATTTTTATATAGTTCATCATATGTATAAGAAATTTCGTTGTTGTCATCAATGAAAGTTAACGCAGTCTTGTCAGGTGAAATTTTTGAGTACTTTAATATATGATTAAGCAAATTATTATTGCATCCTAATTTTAAATCAGCTAGTCGCATTTTATCACTCATTAGCTGTATAATTTAATACAACTTATCTCCAAGTTTATTTTGAGCGATTATTTTTCTTAGTTGAGATATATTATCACTCATAAATTTATCTTTTATCCTTTCCACGTAGTCATCAGCTGTTCTTTTTGATTTGTTTAGCCGTAGCGCAATTTCACTGATAGACAAGTTTGTGGCGAGCTCTCGAATGAACTGCGCTTCATTTTTTGTAATTTTCGTCTTCACACCATTAGCATTAATAGTATAACTTGACACCTTGCACTCGCTCATGAATTCTTCAATTTTTTCATTGATATATGCCATATCTAATAATTCGATCTTTGGTTCTGGCTCAGTAACAATTAGATTAGATTCAGCGAGTGCAATGATTTTTTCACCTGTGTTTTTAAAATATCGAATAAAGCTCTCTAGTGAATCAATGTTGTTAAGATACACATTTTGCATATGGTAATTATTACGAGTTGTTCCAAAGTAATATAGCTCAGTGATATTATTAGGCAATGATATCGATATTGTTATCCCGTTTGCTATATTATGTTCTTGACTAGCAATTTCGAATGAAGATTGATCACTATAAGTTGCCCAAAGTTGATAGTCTCCAATCTGATGATTTTCTATTGTTTTTACTTCTGGAAGTTTGTACAACTCATTCGCATAAAACACTTCCAGCCATTCGGGTCGATTGGTTAAAAGAGCTCTTTTACCATCAGGATAGAGTTTTACATAATTGAAATAGGTTAATTGTAAATCTTTACTTAATGATTCACATATTTCAGAAACAATACTGCTGTGATTTATAGCTATATTCTTGCTTAAATTCACCCCTGAACTTTTGCTCATCTTAACTCTCCTCTCACAATCAAATTTCTAACTATTGTGAAAAATAATGAGTAAATTAGTATTTTGATTAATAACATATGCTTGAAGATCTGTAAAGAAAAAAAATTAACATAGAAACAGAGTTATATTTTCAATATTAATTCAATGAGTAGATCTACAGATTGGAATTCACAAGTTATCATGCGAGAACAAAACGAGATCGCGCTTTAATTTCGTGTACGTACCCTTTGTGTCAATGTCGAAATTAAAGTCGAGTTGACGAAAAAGCATTTTTGTGTAAAATACAAGTTTCTAACCAAGGAGGTTTCTATGAACGCTGTTTGTGATAAGGCTAGTTTTGACCCGGGGGATGCGGGTTGTTTGGAGGAATTTAAGAAAGTTCAAATGCAAGGATGTCCATTTGCTCCCAAAGCTAAAATCTGGGGCAGCCCTGAATGGAATAATCATTTAAGTTTGACGGAAAATCTCTTAAGTATTATTCCTTCATTAGAAATGTTTATTCAGAGTGCGGATCAGAAAGATTTAGATGGATACATCATCGCAATGCCACCAGAATACGGTACTTCAGTAGAAAGCTTAGCTGAGACCACAAAGGAAGCATTATCTATATTATCCCAAAATGACCCTTCAAAAGGCAATTCACTCGCTAAAAAGGTAAATGATAAGAAGTGGCAATTCACGTTTTTAAATATGCGGTTATTCGTGAAAGCATTTGCTCCTTGTTATGATGAAAATCACTCAAGAAATGCTTCAGACTCGAATAAAGTATATATATTGTTTCAACCCGAGTTTTCATTTGCCAAACATGGTATTTCTCGTGGTAGTAATCCTGAGCTTCGTAACAGTATTAGAGAGCACTTTAATGAGACGGGGCGAACTTACTTTAGAGAAGACATCTTTGAATCTCCTAATGAGGCGCCTCGGTATATCACACCAGCAAAGCTACAAGATCCTGTGGTTGATTGGTGGGTAGATTGATAGTTTAATTGTTTTTGGCAAGCCCGATTATGAATATAATCGAGCATATTATTATTTATTTTGAAAGGAGTAATATATGAAAAAAGCTAGATCGATATTTCTGTATATGTCAGGTAGTATTAAAAAAAGCAATTCTGCTGAAGAGAATTCTTATTGGACCGATTTTCATTTAGAACAACTAAGGACTCTGATGGCTGAAAAAGATGTTACAGTAGGCTTTCTAAATCCCGCACATCGAACAGATGATTTATCAGATGAGTTATCTTTGTTTGGTCGTGATATGCTGCAAGTTTATCTGAGTGATTGCGTATTAGCGGACTGCAGGGAAAGAAGAGGGATAGGTGTTGGATACGAAATGGCTTTCGCAAACTTTAAAGCTGTTCCAGTTGTAAGCTGGACTCCTACTGGAACTCATTATAAACCAAAGAAGGTAGAATGTTTGGGGCAAGATCTTGTGGGGTGGACTCATCCATTTGTTAAAAATCCTAGTGTTGTGGTTGTCGAAGATTTGAAAGAAGCGGTAGAGAAAATAACATCGATGGAAATCAAGGCACCTTTACCAATAGCTGCAACTGATTTTGTCTTTCCTGGTATGATTCGGTACTTAACTACACAGTTTGAACGTGATGAACCTATGCAGTTATTGGTTAATTCTGATCCGCGATTAATTGAAAAGGTTAAGATGATTAGATCACTTGCACAAAGCAGTACTTCAACAGCTTCCATACGTCATGATTCTCCAATACTTGCTTCTAGTCATAGCAGCAAAACTCCTCAGGATCAGCATCAACATGATCATCAATCAGGTTTTGGACTGAATAATTAGATGTAAATTGTGAGCTATTAGTATGGTTATGGTAGCCATTTACGGCGCCAGTGGTTCAGGAAAATCAACTTTCCTGGACCTTCTGGCAACACAATTAAATGAAGTTGGGTGTTCATGTTTGAAAGAAGATAATTATTATCATAATTCTAATCAGCTTTCATATGAGGAAAGAAGAAACATTGATTATGATCACCCAAGCTCTCTAGACCATACATTACTTATAACGCAATTAAAACAACTGTATTGTGAAAAAACTCCAATCTTAAGCCCAAAGTTTGATTTTTCAACATTGTTGAGAGTGGAAGAAGCTGAAAAAATTATGCCGAATCCAATCATACTTGTTGATGGTTTGTTACTGATGACGAATTCCTTGTTGGCGAAGATGTTTACAATTAAAGTATATATTGATACCCCGTTAGATATATGCTTATCCCGCAGGTTAAATCGAGATTTAAAATGCAGAGGAATTGACGTAGTCGAATATGGGTTAAGTCGATACGAGTCCAAAATTAAGCCTATGTTTGAGAATTATGTGTCGCCTTATAAAGACATTGCAGACTTTGTAGTATCGGATTCTCATTTTCACGATAATGTAACTCAGCTTAAAAGCAAGGTAGTCGCTATTCACACGAATTTGATCTATGGATGTTAAATGTACAAAACCGAAGCTTCCATATAGAAGCAGTATGTTAGGATCTGGGTACTGCATAGAGATTAAAGGATGTAATTTATTAAATAGTGAAGCTGAACGATTTGCAAGCATGTTTACAAAATTGCTGGATGATTATCACATTTTAGTATTTCGAAATCAGTGTTTATCTCAATCCGATTTGATAAAAGTATCTTCAATGTTTGGTGACCTGGAAATAACTTGGGATAAGAAGGATCGCAGCCAAGAAAATGAGCATGTGCATATGATTTCAAATATTGGATTAAAAAATTATGATTATAAAAGTTCAGCCCAAATTTGGCATACTGACAATTCATTCTTAAGTCGACCATCAAAATATACGATACTCCATTCTAAAATAAGACCCGCTATTGGGGGAGACACAATGTTTTCAGATATGAGAGCTGCCTATAACAGTTTATCAGATAGTGTTAAGAATAAAATCGCTGGTTTGAAAGCAATACACTCTTTCGGCCATCAATTTAAAGAATTAAGGAATAATAAATACGAGGACAATCTAGATGAATTTTTTCCAGAGGTTGTTCACCCCATTGTGAGAATACATCCGCATAATAATAAGAAGAGCCTTTACCTAAACCAACTGACGATAAAGGAGATAATTGGGGATGATATACACGAAAACCGTAGTTTATTAACTCAACTGAATGACCACTCAGTGCAGGAGAAATTCATATATACTCATAAGTGGCTAGAAGGAGATTTACTAATATGGGATAATGCATCACTTATACATCGAGGTACTCATACGCCTATCGAGCTTCAAAGGCTGCTCTATAGAACTAGTATCATCGGTGACGTTACATACTAAGGGTTATATGGCATGCTTAGTAAGATGACCAAAGAGTTAGTAATTTTTGACTTTGATTTTACCTTAGCTGATTCCTCTAAGGGGATAGTTAAGTCTATTCAATATGCTTCAAGATTTTTAAACTTAAAGATTCCGCCCAAAGAAGATATTATAAACACTATAGGGCTTGATCTTGCTAGTACATTTAATACGTTACATAGTAGTGAAACAGATGATAAAATACCTGAATTTGTCAAACATTTTTTAACTATGTCAAGTAGAGTAATGCGGAAAAGTACGGTAGTCTATAACAATGTTGGGGTATTGTTTTCATCATTAAAGAATAGCCAAATCAAAGTGGCTATTTTATCAACCAAGCTCAGAGAAACAATTAGTCAAGTTTTAGAAGATAATGATCTCTTACATTTTGTCGATTGTATTATAGGGGGAGAAGATGTGTTAAAGCATAAGCCAAACACCGAAGGTATGAACAAGATTATACAGCATATGAATGTACCTGCAGAGAATATATTATATGTGGGCGATAACATTGTTGATGCTAAAGTAGCAACATACTCTAAGGTCGACTTTCTGCCTATTCTGACGGGGAATACAACCCTTAACGCTTTTAATGATCTAGGTTATTACGAAGCTTTATATGATATTATTCAAGTATTAGATTATATAGATCTGCTGGAGAAACCTTGCTAATCGAATCTTTTTTGTACGCTTATAAAAAATGGATACATTATAGTGAATCAATTTCAGTTAGATTATCTGGAACTCATCAAGAACAGCGTATTAGATTTACTCAATACACGCTGTGACAAGGGTGTTGTTGATACGCAAAATAAGGAAGACGCTTTTTCAGATCGTGTGTTTCAACATGTCTGGCATGGCAGGGCGCTTTCAATGTGTACCATTACTCGCCTTGATAGTATGTTTCAGTTTATTTTCAATACCATAAACAATAAGGTCGATGGTGATATAATTGAATGTGGCGTATGGAGAGGTGGATGTGCCATATATATGCAGGCTATACTATACATATTAGGAAGATTAGATAAAAAATTGTTTTTAGCAGATTCTTATTGTGGATTACCAATACCTGACACAGAGTTAGATAAAGAAATGTATTATAATTCTAATGTTGAGGATGTGAATAGGCTTTTTATATCAGAAGAGACCGTTAGAGATAATTTCACGCGATACAATTTGCTGTTTGATAACGTTATTTTCTTGAAAGGGTGGTTTAAAGATACTCTACCAACAGATAAAATAAAATCATTATCTATATTGAGAATAGATTGCGATTTTTATGAGTCAACACTTACGACTTTGGAACAATTATATCCTAAATTGTCTATAGGTGGTTATGTGGTTTTAGATGATTATAGATTAGACATTTGTGATGAAAAAAAGGCCACAGATTATTATCGTAAAATACATAATATAAAAGAAAAGATAGTCCATATAGATTGGCAAAGCTCATATTGGATTAAAGAAAACGAGATTGACTAACTTATTCGTTCAAACTTGATGTTATCGCCCCAAGAATCTCACCTATTGTTTTGCTATCTCGCATGGCTTTATCCTCAGCATGAAATATATAATTATAATAAATATGTTAATTTAATCATGTGAATTATGTTCGTCGTTTGCGTATTTTATACGGTGGTTTTTTGAACCTAATATACTCTGTTTAAGACTCGTACCACTTCATTCATAATTCAGCTTATGCTGATTTTAGGAAAGCAATATATTACAAATAAACTGTAACCTAGGAGATTACCCAAATAACATTAGAAGTTAATTATGTCAGCGAAAGAAATCGCGAGGGTTTTAAACTTTTCAAATCGTAGCGTTGAATATCACATTATGAAAATCAAAGAAAAATTTGACATCAATAGCAATATTGAATTGCTGAGTATATTTTTATCTTGCTATAGAATTGAAGGTTAATTTTTTATGTTTAACTTAAAAAATCATTGTTCTAGGTGGACTATTGGCTAAGTGTGCAAATAATGCATCTAGATTTGAGTGAACAAATACTGCTACTTTAATTTTTCGGAGCAATTCCTTTACTTTATCATGTTCTTTTAATTGATTACTCGTCTCCGCGCTTTCTTGAGCATCACCATAGCGTTGCATGTAATAATAACACTCCGCTTGAATGAATTTAGCAGGGGCCAATAAATCAACATCATCACAATTCATCATTACTCTATCCAACACAGATAGCGCCTTTTCATATTGATGAAGTAGCCGCAGGTTTAATGCCATTTTAATTGTATCTTTATCATTCAGCTCATGTTGTGACTGAAAGGCAATGATTTCTGCCTGCCTTAGAGCCGCATCAAGTTGGAATTTTTTTATCTCAGCCAACGATACTGCAATTCTGGCATCTCTTCTATCTCCTAATTTCTGAATCAACGAAACTGTATCGGATGCATTTTGAAAATCACATAGACACGATTGACATTTAACTCTTAATAAAAGAGCTTCTATTGAAAATTCACAATCCAAAGCCTGATCAGCAAGCTGTAGAGAAATTGAAATAAGGCCCACATAAAAGCAATTATCAGCCAACTCTAGCCAATCAATGGCAGTGGGTATTTTATCACCTTCTACTATTAATTTTGTTTCTAATCGCATCCAAAAACCGATAGTATTGAAAGCAAAATCATTATTAAGGCCAAATTTTTGTTTAAGAACTCGTATTGATATTTTGTATTCTGCACAGGCTTCTTCTATATGGTCCATTATCCCTAAAACTGTAGCCCTATGAGCACGAGTCTTCGCAGTGTTTCCATGCTCATAGCCGTATGCACGCTCTTCTATTTTCAGAGCTCTTTCCAATATCTGCCTAGATTCATCGTATCTTTTGAGATGTAAATACGCGACACCAAGATTTGCGAGCGTCCCAGCGACTGCAGGGTGTTCCCCCCCGTAAGCTTGTTCTTCAATTGATAAGGCCTGAGTCAAATACTCTACGGCGCACTCAAACTCATTCAGTATCATGTATGCGTTACCTAGACTCATCTTGGTTGCTGCTACTTCTACGTGATCAGACGATAGATGTTTTAAACGAATTGCTAATGCATGTTGTAAAATTTTAATTGATTCCGTCGCATCACCTAAATACCTAGCTACAACTCCGAGTCGACAGAGTGTGCCGGCTAATTCCAAGTGATTTGGCTCATATATTTCTTCTTTTATTCTCCGAGCCTCTTCTAATTTTAATACCGCATCCTTATATTTATCGAGTCTTATATATGCAGCGCCTAATTGAGTAAGAACTTCCGCGATCAATTTTTTGTCACCAAGGAACTTAAAGCTTTCTTCAGCAGATAAGTATACTCTCAATGCCAACTCATGATTCCCCAAAAAAAGATATATATTTCCAAGATAAAAATTAAGCATTGCAATTTGTTTACGGAAATATTGGGACCCATTTAATACTTCAAGATTTTTAATTACTTCTAAAATATGAGGGTAGAGTATTTCATGTCGCAGCTCATTCTCTCTAGGGTACGTATCAATTTCATAATATCTGCAAATACATGCAACTAATTTTTCTAAAATCAGTTTTTGCGTAGCACTATCATCCGACAACCTCACGATTTCTTGAACAAGCTGATGAATACGAGCACTTCCAGAACTTAGAACATTTCTTATGGGAGTTTTATCCACAAAATTTATATCAGATAATTCCATGGTTTCTATCAAGCTATAACGATGCAGAGCAGTCAGAGCTGATCTACACTCTATGGTACTTACTGTCCAATTTGCTAATAACTGAATATCGATAGGGGCTTCAGGAGCCATGAATGCGCAAACCTTAAGAATCTGAATTGCGTTTAAATCAGTTATTTCTCGTAGTGATAATTGTATCACAGTCCACACAGTTGCTTTTTGCGCATTATGTTCCTGCCCAGCAACTGCTCGATATCTGTCATTAGAAGAATTCTTTTCTTTTTGGTACGGATCGCCTTGCCAGGGTGGCTCACTTAAATACAGTTTTTTTTCTTGTTCAAATTCTTCCAAATAATTTTTTATAGCCATACGCTGGCTTATAATGAACGCTAATGCTTGTGTTAATGCCAGGGGAAAATTACCTAGTGCTTTCGCAAGTGATTTAGCCTGTTCTTCAACATATAAAAACGCATAATTAGCGCCTAAAATTCTTACAATATACTTCAGAGAATCAGATTCACTAAAAACCCCCAATGAAATTAAATTAAATATCGTCGGATCCCAATCCCCTAGATGACTATTACGCGTCGTAATGATAGCTGGCACTGAGGACGGAGGCAAATAAGTATCAATACTGAGCAAATTATGAGCATTATCAAACACAACTAAATAAGGACCCTGTTCTTTTTCCAACCGTTGATATACGAGAGGCACTAATTCATCTGTATTTAATTGTTTGGCATTAAACCCTAACTGCTCGCCAAGACGACAAAATTGTTCAGACATAAACCCTGAATTATCAACCCCCTCATCAGTACCTGCTATCAACCAAATGATCGAGCGGAATCCAGTTTTACCCTGGCTTTCTCGATACTCCTTCAGTTTATGGTGTGCATAATACAAAACAAGCTGCGTCTTCCCGACACCTCCTGTACCAGTCACAATATTTTTTGAATGCTCAGAAAGCGATAATAAATCTTCCGATCGTCCCGTAAAATTCTCAAATTCTCGAGGTAATCCGAAACAACCACGGAACGGTCCGTCCGATTTGAGAGTTGTTGAAGACATGTTAGAAAATTGGGTGGCACTAAAAAAATTATTCTGTACACCGACATGTACTATCTTTGTTTGAACTTGCTCAGTCGAATTCAGATTCACTTGCTGATTAATAGTACTAACTTGAAGACCCACTTGCTGAGGGCGTGATATCACAACATCGATCGCAGTCACTTTCTCTTCCACTTCTCGTGGACCAAGCGACAATATCTCATCCGCTAGCTGACTCTCAGGTAAATCAGAGCGCATTAATTTTACCATGCTCATGAAAAATGCGATTTGATCCTTCGATAATTCCGATAATTGAGAAACATCACTAACATTAATCGTTAACCACGATTGATTGAGGTGAAATTTATCGATCAGCTTAGTGAACCATTCTGGTAATACTGGATTCTTTTGCATCAATCGCTCCTGTTGATTACTAAGTTAACGCGGGAATTTTTTCGTAAAAAAGTATAAAACCTTAATAGCCTGTTAAAATAAATAAACTTAAGATGTCAACCAATCACTACAATTAATTGAAACATACATATTGATCTTCAGTAAACAATCTTTTATTCTTGACGCCGATACTAAACTACAAAGGAATTCATTGTTTATTGACGAAATCTACTAGGTCACAATGATATTTACAATGTATTAGCAAATTTACTTCGTAAACATTAATAGGTTAACAATGTCTGAAAGTATATTGCTTCCAAAAAGCCATATTTTTTTGCGTTCTGCTGCAGATATGGATTCAATCATGTCTCCCTTGAAAAGGGTTGGGATAAATTATCTCACTTTTATGCGAAATTATGTTAACGGATATCAGATCTACTTATCTAATATTGAGGGGTGGGTTGAAGATTATTACGGCAATGAATTATATCGACAGTTCATTACAAACCCTCCGAATGATTATAAGTCGTGTAGTGTAATTTGGCCAAAAGACAGAAATTTGCTTGTATTTGATTTAGCTAAAGAACGCTATAATAGCGATCATGGTGTGACATATATCAAAACACGAAAAGATTACACTGACTATTACTTTTTTTCTACTATTCAAGAAAATCCTACTATCATTAATTTTTATCTCAATCACGGTGACATTCTTGAACACTTTATTACTTATTTTGAGGACAGAGCTGAGTCGTTGATTAAAAAGGCTGAAGAGGAAAAAGTGAAGTTACCCCAAAAAAAAATTGTGATTGAAAAACAAAATGAACTCAACTCTTACTATGACGATAATAATCGATTGAGATTGATTAAGGAAATGCCCATCAGAAAATATAGACTGAAGTCTGAAGGATATTATGGGACAAAATTATCAAGACAAGAGGTTGTCTGTGTTATAAATTATGTTAATCGATATACTGCAGAAGAAACAGGATTAAAAATGAACATCTCAAAAAGGACGGTTGAAGCTAATTTTCAAAGCATTAAAAACAAATTGGGATGCGATCGCAAAGAAGACATCGTACGGATTCTAATACAAGACGGCTTCGACTTATTGAAAAGTGAAATCGCAAGCTAATACCGGTTAGAATACATTGATAGCGAGCATTTTTGAACGACTATAAAGAATTAATTAACGCAGTGTTCAACGCGCACATTATCACTGCAATTAAGGGGAGAAATTGATGCAAAAGAATCCAGTATTACCAGAATGGTTCACTAAGCTGATCGATAAATTTCTGCTCAACCAATCGTGGTTAACGATCAATGTGAATGATGCTTCTCAATTATCCGAGTTGTCGCAGGATCAAATCGCGTTTTTTATGAACATGGTAAAATTAATGCAAACGGATTTGCCCGAGAGCCAGTTGGTAGATGAGGTTTTATCGCTTGGCCCCAGAGAAGTAGAAGAGAAAGTGACGGCCATCGACATTGTGCTCTCACGATCTCAGCGAGTCGGCCTGCAAATTAGTACGATTAATCAGCAAGTAAATCAGCAGCCAACACAATATATCCAGCAGCAGGTAGTGCACATCGGAACTCAACAGAATTTTTTTGGGATGACGGGATGTTCTGAGAATGTTCAGACAATGCTAGTGAATAAGCAACCCCTAAACTCCGATTTTCAATCGAGATCATCTCTAAAATCACCGACAGGAAAATTCGTACCTCACTCCTCTAATTGCAATACAAAAGAATTCGGAAAAGATACAATCAATAATTATCGTCAAGATCCAAGTAGACCATACAAATCATTCAATATGTACATTAGAGAAACAGGTATACACCTCAATGTGGATTATGATTTGAGTGGCGCTCAGTTTGAAGGGCTTGATTTCTCTTTTACTGACTTTTCTAATCGTGATTTACAACGTACTAATTTCAGAGATTCTATTATATATGGCGCTAACCTAGAAGGAACAAGGGTCTTAGATAGTTTATTTTTAAAACCCAAACAGCTAGCAACTGCGCGGTTTAAATTTTTAACCCCTACAACACACCCCAAGGTAAAGAAAAAACAAGAAAAAACACTTTTTTTAAAATGCATGTTCTTTGAGTACCAGTCATTATATAAAAAATTGGATGACGATCCTAACGCACGTGAGCAGTTCGCAGCGCTATTATCAAATAAAAAATTCGACAGGTTTTTTAAATATTTAAGCACCTTAAGGAAGGCCATATCTTTGCAAAGTGAGCTCAGTTTTCATGACGAAACATGTTGCATTAACAAAAAGGATATCAAATTGTGAAGAAACAGCCTTCTAATGAAATTTTTGATGAAGAAGGGTCTTCTTCTTCATCACTTGATGAAAATGAGAGAGCGTTATTGAGTTCGTTAAAAAAAAAATATGAGCATAGTGATATACTCTCTCAACAAATTGATCTTTCAGCGGTAGATTACGAAGAATTTTTGAGCCTTAAAGACTTATACGACACCTCTTCAGGACGAGAATTAGCTCTATTTTCAGAGCTCAGAACGATCAGCATCAAAAATTATAACGATACAATCGTAGTTAATTTACTGCCCCACTTAGAGAAAATTTTAGAAACAGTGAGTGCTTATGTACCCTCTAACACGATTACGGGTAATGTGGTTGGTGTTGCTTCCGAAATAAATGAATCTTCTAGCATTGTACACTTATCTTACTCAAATGCTCAGCTTCATAACTCCGGACGAACATTAACAGTAAAAGAGCCTCCTCTTGAAATCATCATTGAGCAACC
>JAIEPX010000019.1 GCA_019748175.1 Gammaproteobacteria bacterium | reverse complement strand
GATGATCCTTACCAACTCGAGCATCAAAAACGACAAAGAAAATTTGAAGCCACCATGAAAGCGGTGGTGGAATTGTCATTAGAGCAAGTCAAAACTATCTGTAAAACAGAGGATGCTTTCGAGCGTGCAAAAAGAATTTTATTGGCTACGACATATTTGGCTCCCGAATCTGCAATTCCTAAAGGATTACTAGGAAGATGGCTGCCTGATGACGAAACGGAAAATCAAATCAATGATGTTTTAGAATCACTACGTGCACTTTCTTTGCTGGAAGAAGATAGTCAAATTGCAACGTATCGTATTCACCAAGTTGTGCAAGATACGCTGAGACTCGAGGAAACTTCAGAGATAACACAACGGAGACTATTGCAATGGCATAAAGAAGTCGAAAGGTACTTAAACGTCTTAGATTCAAAGTTAGGAGCGTTAGGAGCGCTTGACGAACAAAAATATAAAGTCCTCGAAGTGCATATGATCGCATTAGCTCAGCATTTGAGTCGACAACAACGCACGGATGCTTTCCTTGAGGCGGAGACATTTATGTATCGGAGAGCAGGTCTTGCCTCAAGCTTCCAAGGAAAAGAGACAACTGCTAAATCATATTTTGAAAATGCTCTTCGATGCTGTCGACAAATGCCAACAAGAAATACCGCGTATGAAGGAGATTGTTTGAATGGTTTAGGAGCAACCACTCTATCCTGCGGGGATCCATTGGGTGCAAAGAAGTATTTGGAAGAGGCATTACCAATCCTTCAAGCCGCGCTGGGTGATCTCCACGCAGAGGTGGGGCAATGTTGGATGAATCTAGGATTGGCAATCTGCTCGTGTGGCGATCCACAAAGCGCGGAGGCGCACTTGGAGGCAGCCTTACCGATTCTCAAAACCACCCTAGGTAAAGGAAATGCGACTGTAGGGAGGTGTTTGTCAAACTTGGGTTCGGTCACCCTATTCTGCGGTGATCCGCAGACTGCAAAGAGGTATTTAGAAGAAGCTTTACCAATCCTCCAAGCCAGTTTAGGTAAACAGCATTCGAGTGTTGGAGGATGTTTGGGGAGTTTAGGATTGGCTATCTTCACCTGTGGTGATCCACGAGGAGCAAAGAAGTTTTTAGATGCGGCCATACCGATTCTCAAGGCCACACTGGGCGAAAAACATGCGTCGGTAGGTCAATGTTGGATGAATTTAGGCCTGGCCACCAGCTTCAGCGGTGATCCACGAAGTGGTAAGGTGCATTTGGAGACTGCTTTACCGATCCTCAAAACCACTTTGGGTGAAAACCACGCAGATGTGGGGCGGTGTTTGGGGAATTTAGGTTCAATCGCATTTTCCTGCGGTGATCCACAGGGTGCGGAGAGGTATTTGGAAGAAGCCTTGCCTATCCTCAACGCCAGCCTGGGTGAAAATCATCCGAATATTGGTGCGTGTTTGACAAACTTAGGCATGGCTAAAATAAGCTGTGGTGATCTACAGAGTGGAAAGAAATGTTTGGAGTCAGCGTTGCTTATTTTGAAATCTAATTTAGGTGAAACGCATGCGGATGTAGGACGTTGCATGATGAATTTAGGGAGTACTACCTTGTCCTGTGGTGATGTTCAAGGGGCAAAGGAGCTTTTGGAAGAGGCCTTAATGATTCTCGAATACACCGTGGGCAAAAGACATTCAGACGTCGGATTATGCAAGATGAATCTAGGATTAGCCGACTGGGTGTATCGTAATTTTCAGCGGTCAAAGAAGTATTTGGAAGAAGCCTTACCTATCCTCAAAGCCACCCTGGGTGAAAAGCATGCTGATGTAGCGAGGTGTTTGCAAAATTTAGGGATGGCAACCTTGTCAGGTGGTGATTCATGGGGCGCTAAAAAGAATTTTGAAGAAGCCTTGCCTATCATCAAAGCCACTTTGGGTGAAAGGCATATGGAAGTGGGACGTTGCTGTATGAATCTAGGTGAAGCCAATTTATCCTGTGGCATTCCGCAAATAGCTAAGGAATACTTAGAAACAGCAGTAAAGAGTTTAAAAGGATTCTTTGGTGAAAATGATAATACCGTAATAACCTGCCAGAAACTTTTAGATCAAGCTATTAAAGCTTGTCTCGAATCTTCTGATATTAAGTCTACCAATTCGGTATTAAGGAAAGCGCCAGCTCTTCCTCAAGAGACGATTCTTGATCTTATCAGCGAAGATATGATGCCACTACATACAACACTTGCTTTTGAGGTGGCGCAATATTCCTATAATCTTGAACAGATAGAGACCGCAATAAAAGTACTTAGCTTATTAATCGAAACAAATCCTGCTCAGCCACAAGCATTGATGTTAAAAGCTCAATGCCATATTGCCACTTATGAATTTGATGCTGCTGAAGATTGTATTGCAACGGCTCTATCACTTGATAACGATTTAGATGCTAAATTGGTTTTTGAAGAATTGAATAAAGCGCGCGAAAATTACCTGAATTTACTTGGGAAAGTCCAAAACACATTAGCAGTTGAAACTCTGGAGGCACGCGAGAAAATTATTTATGCTAAAAATCTATGCGCTTTAGGAAAGCATTCACAAGCGCTTGTTTTTTTGAATCAATTAGCTCAACAATCTCTTGATGCTAATTTACTAGGGGCCATTTTTTACCAATCTGCACGTTGTTATTTTTTAAATCAAAATTGGAATGAAGCGCTAAACTGTATCGATAAAAGCTTGGAGATTAATCATCATCCTGACGCAGAAGCACTTCGATTAAAAATAATTGAAGCCGCTAATTCAGCGGAAAAAATCGAAAGACTGCTATCAATATTAGTAATTGAAGAACCTGAGAATTCTCAACAATTTCGACCCAATTAGCAAGCTTACGGAAGCAATGAAAATGAAATCAACATCAGAAAAGGCATTATACCTTTAATGTTAGCAGATGAAAGGGATGAATTATTAGCCATGACAATATTGCAGATAGCAGGAGACAGACCTGAAAATAATTAATTTATACTTACACTGGCAACTTTATGCATTAACAGAATTATTTAGGAGACAACAACAATGGAATCAGCAAGCGAAGTGCCTTTATTTTCTCAGCTAAGCACAGTCAGTATTGAAAATTATAAAGACACAATTATTGTTCACCTGAGGCCGATCTTAGAAATTGCAACTTCTTACGCACCACCTAATGATGCAGCTATTAATGCGGCTGGAGTTTTTTTTAAAAAAGTGGATTCTAGCGTTGTACATATATCTTCCGAAAAACAAAAAATCAATTCCTCAGGGCATACTTTGACTATAAAACAGCAGCCCGTGGAAATTGTCATTGAACAACCTCTGGACGAAAAATCCCTTGTTAATTTATTAAATCTTTTGGGCGAACATAATCCTGCGTCGATGTCTCAAGAAGAAAAGGGATCTCTATTTAGTCTTTTGAACGAAAATCCTTTAGTAGTAAAGCAATTAAATATTAAAAAAACCGGTATTCGCATTGTCTTTCGCATTCCCGAACAAACGTTCAGCCCGTTGTATCGTTTACCGCCCCCATTTGATCATTTCATAGGACGAGAACAGGAATTAAAACAGCTTCAAGCACGACGTAATCAAGATAAAAATATTTTACAAATTGCAGGAACCGGTGGCATAGGAAAATCTCAATTAGCCAATTACTTTGCGCGATTACAATTTAGAGAAAAAAATTATAACTGGATCATTTGGATGAAAGGGGGAGATCTTCAAACAGTAAAAGCTAATCTCTCCTCTCAATTCGTTGAGTTAGGTCTTGCGCTAGGATTACCAGTAAATCAGCTCGAAGGCGAGCCCTTACATAGATTAATTTATGAGAGACTCGCATCAAAAGGGCGAGGGTTGGTGATCGTTGATGATGCGCCCAATTACAAATTTGTAAAACCTTTTTTACCCGAAAATTTTGAACAACGAGAAATAGATGTCTTGATCACTACACGAAATAGCCTAAAATTTGGACCCTCGATAAGCAAGATAATTTTAGATGTATTCACGTTGGATGATGCGAAGCTTTACCTACGGCGAGTACTCAAAGAAACGATCACAGAAGCCGATGCTGAGGTGTTAGCGAAAACTTTAGATCGCTATCCCTTAGTATTAACTCGAGCCGTGACTAATATTCATGACAGACAATCTGCAATCGAAGGCGATCCTTGTCAATATGCAGCCACCATGAAAATGGTCGTGGAATTGTCCTTGGAACAAGTCAAAATAATTTGTGAAACGGCAGCAGTTTTTGAGCGGGCTACGAGAGTATTATTGGCAGCAAGTTACTTAGCCCCCGAAGTGGCTATTCCTAAAGCGTTATTAGGAAAATGGCTACCCGAAGATGAAGGTGAAATTTACATCGATGAAGCGCTAGAGGCACTTCGAGCACTCTCTTTAGTTGAAGAAGATAGACTAACAGCTACTTATCGTATTCATAAAGCTGTGCAAGATATCTTGAGACATGATGAAACCTCAGAGTCAACTCAGAAAAAACTATTGAAATGGAATGAAATTGTTGAAAGTTATTTAACTTTATCGAGTTCAAAAAGTAAAGAATATGATCAAGAAATTCATCATGCACTCGAAACACATTTAACTGTTTTAGCGCAGAATTTAAGCGCCTGCGAAAGTCACGTTGATGACCATGATAAATCTCATACATGTAGCTTTATGTATTGACCGAACTATTTATTTAGGAGACTACAATGGAATCAGCAAGAGAAGTTCCTTTATTTTCTCAACTCAGTACAGTCAGTATTAAAAACTATAATGA
>JAIEPX010000018.1 GCA_019748175.1 Gammaproteobacteria bacterium | reverse complement strand
ATCAAATTCTTTTCGATTCGAGTCATAATAAAGCGGTTTCTCTTTCTCAAAAATTCCTTTCTTGGCAGCGAGGTATTGTTGTGTTCGATCTAATAATAAGAGACAGGCATAGATGCGATTGTGAAGAGAGGTTTGATCATCATGGGCGATTGCAGCCAATCTCGCCCCGCGCTTTTTGCCTTCATTGCAGATGTCAGCATGTTCTTTTGAAGAACACTCATGAAGGGCCTTTTTATAGTCATCCCAAAGGACCGTGCGGGTATTGTCATGCTGCCAATAAAAATTCTTTGAGGCCATGAGTTTTGTTAAAGGCGTTTCTGACAAAGGGCTATCTGCGGCCAAACATTTTTGTGCGGGGAGCACCAGAAGGAAAAGAGAGGAAGTAATATTTTGGAGATAGGTGGATTTTGCACTCATTCGGATTCGCCCTTTGAAAGAGGTGGATGCAGTTCCTGAGATCATTGCAGATCGTTATTTGTTTAGCAAGGTGGGAAATAGGAGAATCGTTAATTGTATTAAATGAAGATTGTAGAAAAAGTCCTTATGGCGTGGTGTTGAGTCGAAGATGCTGCGTGCTGGCACTCCTCTTCATAATGTTAACAATTTGAATTCACAGTCAAACTTTATGATTGCCCCTACAATGCTGACTCAGTAATGTTGTAGGGTCATTGGATTAGTGATAATGATTTTCAAAACAAGCACAAACCTCTAAAGGAGCTGTCATGGAAAAACTCAAAAACAAATCTTGTGTGCCCTGCCGTGAAGGGGCGGTTCCCTTCACGAAACACGTTACCGATACGTTCTTAAGAATGCTGGGTAATGATTGGCAGGTTAATAATCAGGGGCATCTCTATAAGGCTTTTAAATTTAAGGATTTTATGGGCGCAATGACCTTTGCTAATAAGGTGGCTGTGATCGCGGAAGCGGAAGGTCATCACCCAGATCTGCTCATCCGCTGGGGGGCATGCGTCGCAGAAATCTGGACTCATAAAATAGACGGTCTTACGGAAAGCGATTTCATTCTGGGGGCCAAAATTGAGGCGATTGGGTAAGGGGGTCTTAGCGATTCAAGGGTATGGGATGTATCCGCTATGTAACTGATACGCCCAATTCAAATTTCCCAGGGCGGGTGAAACAGTTCCCCTTTTTTTCAGCGATGCTTTGATGGTATGTTTGAATGCAACCTATGCGCTAGTAATATTAAAACAAGGAGACCCTCTCATGAAAACAAAACCTATCTTAATGTTAATTTTTATATATATTTCGTTCGTTATGCCCTCTATCTCAACCCAAAAAAAAGATCCAGAAATTTCACCATTCGTTACTTATATTACCCACCCTGATTCCAAATTACGGGCGAGTGTCAGCACAAAGCGCTTAAAGGAAATTGACACAGATGCTGTTCTTAATGGTGTCGACTCTTTTCCGGCCGTGCCAAGCAGGGGTGATCTTCCAGATTTACATGTATGTTCAACTCTTTTGGTTTCTTGTATTGATTTTCGACTTCGCGATGAGGTTGAAAAATTTATGAGAGAAACGCTGGGCCTTTTGGATGGATATGATGAAGTTGTTTTGCCTGGGGCCGCTCTTGCTGTAACAGCTTCCACCCCTGGCCATGGTATAGTTGACAATAGTCCGACGGCTCCCTATTATTGGGCCCAAAAATACTACGATTCTTTATTCGAATCCGTCATTAACGCTATAATGCTTGCTCGTGAGAAGCATCATATTGAAAGAGTGATTCTTCTGGATCACAGCAAATGTGCAGCATATACGTTATGTAAAGATCATTTTGATCCAGCAAATGAAGTTAACGAACATAAAGGCGAGCTTGCTTTTGCGAGTAAAAGAATCCTTGAAGCGCTAAAAGATTTTGGGCATTTTCCGGAACCCATCAAAGTGTATTCTTTGTATTGTGATTTAAACACGCCGGGCCAACTGACTTTTAAGAATTTTCACCAGTTAGGGGTCGAGACGACTTCTAAGTTGTAAGGAAAAAATATGGTTCCTTTACCTTTCCTGCAAGGGGAGAGGTAAAGGAGACTTTTTTGGGTCAGCAAATCTGTGGTTAGTCTTTAATTTTTACCAAAACCAGCGCGGGCGAATTTGTCGCATCTCTGATTGTCTCTGGGCTTTATTAAGCATTCGTAATCAATCCACATGACTTTATTGCTTCTTCGTTCTATTCCTTCATAGAATTTAGCGAGTCAGCTTCAACTCTACAATGATTAACCTCGTCATTTTATTGAATCATTTTAGGAAGCAATCGGGGTTAATTCTTCTTACAATTTGTTGATTGTTTTATTTTTGTAACTTTAACATTTTTGTTTGCTGATCTTGTCTATGATAATCACTAATGTAGAAGGAGTTATGCGTATGAGAAGTAGAGAGAGTTGGCTTTATTGCCATCTCTATAAAAATATGATAGTGATATTGCCTAATAGTTAGTATTACCAAAACAACCATAACGAGCATTTAAAATGAACAGAACAACTATGACTATATATTTCTTTGTCTTGTCGATCCTCATGGCGGGGGATGTTACTGCCATGGAAGATCCTCAAGAAACAAGACCTTTACTAACCAGAAGCTCAACAGCTATTACCCCCTCGGAACAAAAATATTCACTCGATGAATATTCAGCGTCGTTTCGTGACGATGTTGATCGCCTGGCCAAACACTTCGAAAATTTTTCAGCCATGACGCCTGAAAATCAACAGCAGTTACTAAATACATGGAAAATAGCGACTGAGACTTATCTCTTGGAAATGGAATTATCTAATGGTGGACTTAATCCGAGACTAAAAATTTCGAGTGAAACGACTGATAAATTAACGGCTATTAATGCAATTTATAGAAGTCACAAAAAGAGAAATGGCTGCATCCTTCACTAACAGAGTTCATACGAAGAATTATGTCTTGTGAGCTGCACTATACTTTAATCTCACGAAGTTGATAAAAAACTTAGAATATTTATTTGGTATCAGAATTTTTAATCGATTTCTCAGGGTTGGATTTAGAGAATAAGGGGCATGTATCATTGTTACTTTTTCCGTCTTCATGGCTCTTGAAAAGATGAGTATTAATACTATCTTATATAGTGCAATTAAAATGGACTAAGGGGGCTAGCTTATGAACATACTAATAAAAATATCTTCCCTTTTACTCGTAATTACCATGTTACCTAGTACGAACGCTTGGAGTGGCTATGATGCTACTTCAGGAGGAAGCGTTGAAATTGAATCAGGTAACCTTGTTAGAGAAGGGGAAACGATAGACGTTTATGATGGTGAATATAAAACTATGAATGTTGAAAGCATAAATAGGTTCGGTGGGAGTGTAGAAATTCAAGGAACGGACGATACTGGTGAGCAACGTGTATTAGAAATGGATGGTGATTAAAGTTCGAGTTTTTTTTGCATTCTATCTGATAACGATATTACGTGTGGAAAATACCGATTGTAAAAATTATACCTCCAGATGCCCGTATTTTGATCATCAGGTATTGTGCTGTATTCACATGAAAAAATGTCTATGTTTGTAATCCTATGGATGGGAATAACTTCAAGTTCTTTAAATATATCTATAGAGTGCATACCTGGCTTAAGTTCATCGTAGATATTTATTGTCGTTTCTTCTGATAGGATAGCTTGATAAATATCAAAATAGATGGCCTTCGTTATTCTCTTTAATTCAGCTATAATAAAGGGTCTGAATCTTTGCCAACTGTAAGTAATTTTTGCATCGTTCAGGCTAAGGACGCTAGCGATTACAAAATCATCCAATTTTTTATTTTTTTCTAGGCTCCTTGATGTGCTTAATGATAGTGCCTTCGATGCTTTTGAATCATCACCAACTCGAATTGTCAAAGCTATCTTAAAATATTCATCCTCTATACTATATAAATTATTGCAGTCTGAGCATGCTGGAACGGTTATCATGTGTTTTTTAGTGCCTGGAGGGAAAATACATTTTGGTGGAACGTGATCCTTTGTATTGGCCTCTCTAAGATTGCAATATATACAACGCATCTTGGTTATTTCTCAGAAAATGGGGCCCATCGATATTTTTCAATTCGTTTAGCAATACTTTCATAAATGTCCTTTTTTCCGGCAATTTCATTAACGGCGCGGATAAAATTTCCTATTTCACCTATATCAACAACGCTGTTTTCAATTGCAGGGGAAATATACTCATCCTTTGGAGTAGTACCCAATTGCCTACTAGTTATCGCAAGCCGTTGACCCATCTTTTGTTTATGTTTAGAGGGCTCAATGTAGTTATATAATTGATTATATGCTAATTCAGCGTCGGGTATGTTTTTGCTGATCTCGTCTATAGGAATAGAATGACTATCTGCACCAAAACCGATTTGCTCAATTATACCGTTAAATTTTAATTGTGCGTCTCTATAAAGCCTTCGTACTTCTTGTGTACTACCTTTTGGTAATGAAGAATATCGTTGAACAACTAGATCAGCAAACTCTTTCCTCTGATTTAATATACTAACGATGGCTAGTTCTCTTGGATGAGGGGTGCGAATTGAAGGAGTCCATGGTGAAACCATAAAGACAACAATCACCAGCAAAAGAGCAAAGAAAACAATGGTAATTTTATTTTTCATGGACAGTCTCTAACTCCATTACTTTAATGGACATATAGTAAAACTCTACCAGCAGCATGTTAATAATTTGTTAAGTCCTAATTTTAAGGTAGATGTCTATTATTAGATCATAGCCTATGCAAATGGCAAATTAACTGCCCATCTTTAATTAATTAGGGTTTTTCTCTTATTTTCCATTCAAATGCTTCCGCGGGGAATTTTAGAGAAAGAATGAAACCACCCAAACCCATGGTAGAGATTGGAGCACCCGAGACGATTACCGCATATCGCTGTGCTCATGCGTTGCCTTCGCTGCGCTTCGGCCCGAACTTTATGACGTTCTCATCCCTTAT